>NZ_JBBMQZ010000006.1:0-196083 GCF_038900275.1 Pseudoalteromonas sp. AS71
GAGCTGGATTCGAACCAGCGAAGGCTGAGCCGTCAGATTTACAGTCTGATCCCTTTGGCCGCTCGGGAACCCCTCCAATGCAACGGCGCTGATAATAGCAAATTGCGTATTTAAGTAAAGAAAAAAGCTAAAGAAAATTGAAATAAAGCCGATAAATATCTATCAGTTACCACAATCGGCTAAAGACTATGCAAATAGATGATTTGTTAATCACAGAGAGTCAGTTAAACAGTAGACTCAATAATAGTGTGCATGAAAATCGCCGTGGCGAATTTGCACTATTATTAGCGATGCTGTCACATGACGCACTCGACTTTAGTCAATTTCATTTACCAAAAACTGAAATAGATAATTTAGTTATAGAAGAAGAGGCGTTAAGAAAGCAATTTGGCGCAGGTCCAAAGCAACTTTTAGCCCCTGATGAATATAATATGTTGGTTGGACAATTTAATGCTTCACTAATATCTAAAGAAGGAGAGCGCTGTGGTATGACAAGTATTAAGCTAAGACAATGCTTAAGCCCTGAACCACTTGCTATTAGAAATGATGATAAGCATATTCCACTTAATATAATAGATAACTGTGAGCTTGCTGTCAGAAGAAGAATTAAAAGCGAGCAAACACAACTAGCTAATCCTCCTATAGATGCAGCTGCTTTTTACGACAGCCTTAATAATGATGCGATACATCAACCACTTCAGCTTATTGCGGTGTGATATATGATTGTAATAATCATCAGTTAATATATGCTTTATAACGGGTCTGCTTTATATATTTGCTAATAATTGATTTAATGAAAAAAAAAGCATCCAAAAATTAAATGCAATTGCTATAATGGCGTCAAATGGTATGACATGAAATGCCATTATCATTAAACCAAGGTAATTAGGAACGTAATGAAGAAAACATTCACGCTAAATCACGAGAAAATCAAATACCCTCGTATGGTTGATGCTGCAAAGCACGAAGTGAAAAAATATTTGAAAAGAGAGCGTAATAAAACGCTACCTGAAGATGCTGACTATTGGGCATTTGACTGTAAGTTTGGTAACACAGCTGAAGATGCGCAAGTTGTGCACGTTGCTGAATTAAGTAACCAAATTGGCGAGATTGAAAAGCAAGGTTTGACCTCTTTCTATGTAGAGATTTTAGCTCGACCTGCTCAACGTCAACAGTTAGATTTAGATGATGACGAATAACATTTAATTTAATTAAGTGTTCGAAGTTTTAAAATGAGCCCAAGTGGCTCATTTTTTGTTTTTATACTTTAAAAGTTTCCGATGGACTAATTCTTATTGGTAATTAAGTAGTAAGCACTTTATTAACATTTGCATAACAAAACGTAGTGCTATAGGGTGTATTTAATTAATAAAACAAAATAGTTGTATCATGCCGATAAATTACTCTGACCATCAATTAATATTAAGCTTGAAGAAATCTAAAGTGCTTGTAGTTGATGATCAGTTATTAAGCTTAATTGTATTAAAAAAAATCTTGTCTGAGCATTTTAATGTAGCAACAGCTGGAAGTGGTGAGGAGGCAATTGAAATTTGTAATGCAGATGTACCCGATATAATTCTACTTGATATTAATATGGGTGGAATGAGCGGTATTGAAACGTGCTTAAAATTAAAAAATAATACTGAAACACAAGATATCCCCGTCATTTTTGTTACATCCTTTGAAAACGAAGAAAGGGAGTGCTGGGAAGCTGGAGCTGTTGATTTTATTAAAAAGCCAATTAATACAGAAACATTATTTAGGCGAGTTCGTGCACATATAACATTGAAATTACAGCACGACTTATTGAACCAAAAAGTATTTTTAGATGATTTAACTAAAGTGTTTAATCGGCGTTATTTTGATGCACACTTTAGTAAAATGGAGCGAAGTGCTTTACGAGAAAAAGTCGACTATGCGCTCTTACTCATCGATATAGATTACTTTAAGCAATACAACGATCTTTATGGTCATGTGCAAGGTGATATAGTTTTAAATATTGTTGCACAAACTATTACTAATAGTTTACAAAGGCCAACAGATTTTGTAGCGCGTTATGGCGGCGAAGAGTTTGTAGTTGTTTTACCTCATACAAGCACTGAAGGTGCAATTTGTGTTGCCGATAAAATCAAAAAGAATATAATCGACTTAAAAATCCTTCATAAATATTCAGAGTACGGGCTTGTTACCATTAGTATTGGCGGTTCAACGTTACAACCTTACGAAAGTAATAAAAATACGTTGCAGATCGCAGACGAAAAAATGTATGAGTCAAAAATGCAAGGGCGCAACAAAGTGTGCTTTTAAGCTGAGCTAGTTAATAAAGCTCGTGATGCTTAAAAACACTTTGTAGGTAATAAATGATCAAGTAAAATTATTACACACTATGACATTTTTTATACTTTTTAGTGCTACCGCACGGGCAATCATCATTTCTGCCCACTTTAATATCTTCAACTGGGTATATAGTGCCATCTAAATAACGCCACTTGGAATCTTCTTTAATAAACTGCGACTTTTCGTGAAGTTCACAAAATAAGTTTTGATAAAAATATTGGGCTTTAAATTCTACATTGCCAATGTCTTCATCATAGCTTGAACTAATTACATCAAGATTTATAAATCGACAACTGTTAGCAAAATCATTGATTTCTTTAACAGGGTTTTCAGCTTGTTTTTCTTCAGCGTAGGTCTGATAAACATATTTTGCATTTTTAAAAACATAAGCACTAAATCGTGAGCGCATAAGCTGCTCGGGAGTGTCAGCTTGCTTAACAGATAAGTGAAGCGGCTCGCAGCAATTGGCATAATCGTGCCCACTGCTGCAAAAACATAATGTGGTATTGAGTGAGGTCATAATAATAATACAGAGTCTAAAACATTAGTTTAACAAGCTTGTTGGGCGAGTGGTATCTCTGTTGTTTGAGCATTTTTAGTAAAACAGTATAGTTTTGTATTCGTTTTACTCAAATCGAACGATAGATTAGTAAGTAATTGGTTATTAACTATATCGGTCCAGGTAATTACCGCTGCAAAATTTCCGTTATGTAATGCAGAATTTAATACATACTCTAAATTTACTAGGTGTTTTTGCCTAATTACTAAGAGTTTACTTGTATCAATTGAGCATGAATCAAGTAAAGCTTTACTCGGTACATGGTCTGGAGCAATTAGTAACGTCCAAGCATTAGAACTATTGTACTGATGTAATACTTTTAAAAGCTCAAAGGTCGCTGAAATCTCATCTTCAATTTGAATCAAATTCACGCAATCGCTTTGCTCATCTTGTTGGTAACTTTTAACTGTTCTTACGGTAATAGGCTGTAACATAATTTCACTCACTGGGTTTTTATACAGTATCCATATACAGTAGTTTATACAGTGCTTTCGTGCAAGCATTTTATGCTATTTATTTGTACAGTTATTCAGCTTTTGATCATTGTTTTTATTTTTTAATTTATAATTCTTTATTAATCAGCTTGTTATGGAGTTGTTTTTGAAAGGGGATTCTAAAAATAAATTTTTTAGTCGTGTCTTCATTACTGGTTTTTATACTGTATAAGACTATTACTACAACCATATACAGTACTTTAAAACACTGTATACAGTACTTTTTCCATAGTTAGCCTATGTGTTTTCACTCGTGCGAGGGATCATATGAGAAAACTGAAGTTGGTGGATTTGTTCGTACAAACTTGCTGCGTAACATTGAGCATCTTTAAATCGCTTAGTTTCGATATGTTTGCGTATATCTGTAACTGCTGCAGTGGCAGGTGCGTACCCTTGGCTACTTGCTAGGCTTAACCAAGCTACAGCATGAAATACACTTTGTGGTACGCCTTCACCTTTCACAAAAAATAAACCTAAATAAAACTGTGCTCTATGGTTTCCTGCCATTGCAGCAAGGCGCATCCATTTTGCAGCCAATGGAGCTTGATTATTTTTTAAATAATATAGGGCTTTATTTAACGTACTTTGTTCATCTTTTTTATTATCTACGGGCACAGAGGTATTTTCGGGTTGAGTAACAAAACCTAAAATATTATCTAGCTGTTGCTCTAAGTCTTGCTCACAAGGTGTTGTTTTAAGCATATTGGTTCATTTATTATTTTAACTACTTTAACAGTTTAGTATATAGCAAGGTAAAATGTCCTGTAAAAGATAATTTTTATGTTAAAATCTCGCCACTTTTTACTATCACAAGTTTATTATGTTCGAAGCCTTATTTAAACTGAGCGAAAATAATTCAACAGTTAAACGCGAATGCGTTGCTGGCCTAACTACCTTTATAACTATGGTATACATTGTATTTGTAAACCCGGCTATGCTCGCAGAGGCAGGGATGGATCAAGGGGCTGCATTTGTAGCGACATGTATAGCAGCTGCGATAGGCTGTTTCATAATGGGTTTATGGGCTAATTATCCATTAGCATTAGCGCCGGGTATGGGGCTAAATGCCTTTTTTACTTATGGTGTCGTATTAGGGATGGGCTATACCTGGCAAGCCGCGTTAGGGGCTGTATTTATGTCGGGTTGTATATTTTTGTTTTTAAGCTTATTTAAAGTCAGAGAGTGGATTATTAATGCCATACCTCTGGTGCTCAAGCGAGCAATCGCAACGGGTATAGGTGCTTTTTTAGCATTAATTGCCCTTAAAAATGCAGGCATTATTGTCTCAAGCCCGGCAACATTAGTGCAGTTGGGCGATATTACTTCTCCAGGACCGTTATTGGCTATATTAAGCTTTTTTGTAATTGCAGCACTTTTATACCGCGACTTTAAAAGTGGCGTGCTTATTAGTATTTTATTAGTGACTGGTATTGCTCTAAGTTTTGGGCTTGTTGAATATCACGGCGTTATGGCTATGCCACCATCAATAATGCCTACTTTTATGCAGCTAGATTTTGCAGCCGCTTTTGATATATCAATGATGAGTGTTATTTTTGCTTTCTTGTTTGTCGATCTTTTTGATACTTCGGGTACGTTAGTTGCTGTAACTCAAAAAGCAGGTTTAGCTGATGAAAAAGGTAACATGCCTCGTTTAGGGCGCGCACTAAGTGCTGACAGCTCAGCAACAATTGCAGGTGCGATGCTAGGCACGTCTACGACTACATCGTACATAGAATCGGTTGCTGGTGTATCTGTTGGCGGACGTACTGGCTTAACGGCTGTAGTTGTAGGTATTTGCTTTTTACTAATGATGTTTTTTGCACCGCTTGCACAAATGGTACCGGCATATGCAACGGCGGGCGCCATTTTATATGTCGCTGTGCTGATGCTGCAAAACTTAAAGTTTGTAGATTGGGATGATATGACCGATGCAATTCCCGTAACGGTTGTGTTGCTAATGACACCATTAACGTTCTCGATTGCGCACGGTATTGCGCTTGGCTTTATATCTTACACCGCGGTTAAAGTATTGTGTGGTAAGCAAGATCAAGTCAGTATTAGTGTTTGGATATTAACAGCCTTGTTTGTTTTCAAGTTTGCATTTTTGTCTTAATGGCTAACGAAAAATAAAAAAAGCCTGCACAAATTTAATTTGTGCAGGCTTTTTAATGCTTTTATAAAAACACTACCATTTCTTTTTCGGAGCAAACAATATATCTAAGTCGTCTTGCTCTTCTTCTGTTTTCTTTTTAAGTGCGCTTGCATTAGAAGCTCTTAGTTCAACACTAATTGCTTCTAAGTAACCTTCAACTTCTTGGCGTTTTGTTGTTACATATTCATCGGTGTATGTAACTGCATTGAGCGTTGCCTGTGCTTTTTCAAAATACTGTCTTGCTGAGCCAACCATACTCGCTGAGCGGGCAGATAAGCCACGTTTTATTTGGCTTTCGATATTAATACGCAGTTGTAGTTTTTCAAGACGTTTATCTTCTAAAACAAAAACTTGGCTATCAATACGACCTTTATTATGTTCAGAGCGTAAAATTGAGCGTAATTTTTTAATGCCCTGAATTAAGCCTACAAGTTGCTTGTCATTACTCGGTAGCGTTAAAGCTTCACTGCTATTATCTTGAACGGGATTAGATAAGTGCGTTTTCGCTTCACTTAAGCGGCTTTTGAGTGCTTTGGATGTTGGCGAACTAGTAACCATCGTGTTTAATGCTTCGTAAATACGGCGTTGCAATACACGGATTATATTTTCAGAAAGAGGTATATTGGCACTATTCATTAGTGCTTCTTCTGTTTCTTCTATTATAGCTTTTTGTTTTGTTAGCTCTTTGCGGCGTTCCGCTTCTTGTTTTTCTTTGTGTTGTTGTACAGCACTTACCCAAAGTGCAATCACAATCAATGCAACTATAAGCACTATTATAATAGAAACGATCATGGTGTAATTCTCGGATATATAACCTAATTATTTAATCTTACATTAAATATACGTTAACAGGGTAGCTTTGCGCCGATTAACTTAAAAAATACACCAAAAAATTGATAGGTTGAGCTCTTTATAAACCGTAGTCATCCTAAGGGCTTATAAACTAAAGCTGAATAAACATCGCTACCTGAAGCATATTTATTATGCTAGCCTTGAGCTCTAATCAGATAATTGCACACCTAAAGACCTAAAGTGATATTTTACGCAAATAACACTTGGTTTTAAGCGGTATTGCCTTTATAAATAATATGAATAATAACGTTAAAATTTGCAGCCATGAAATTACAACAACTCAGATACATCGTAGAAGTACAAAATCATAAATTAAATGTTTCAGCGACTGCTGAGAGTTTATTTACCTCGCAGCCAGGAATTTCTAAACAAGTACGCATGTTAGAAGATGAGTTGGGTGTACAAATTTTTGGTCGCAGTGGTAAACATTTAACGCATGTAACCGGTGCTGGCGAAGATATAATTAATATTTCTCGTGAAATACTCTCCAAAGTAGAAGGTATTAAAGCCGTTGCTAATGAGCATACGCTACCTGATCAAGGTAAGTTAAATATTGCCACAACACATACCCAAGCCCGTTATGCTTTGCCTAACGTTATTCAAGGGTTTATGAAAAAATATCCTGCGGTATCGCTTCATATGCACCAAGGTACTCCACAGCAAATATCGGATGCTGCAGCACGCGGTGATGCCGACTTTGCTATTGCAACAGAAGCACTGCATTTGTATTCAGATTTAGTTATGCTGCCTTGCTACCATTGGAACCGCAGTATTGTTGTTGCTAAAGACCATCCTCTCGCTAAAAAGGCAAATAGTTTAACTGTGGCTGATATTGCCCAGTATCCACTTATTACATATGTATTTGGTTTTACGGGGCGCTCAGAGTTAGACAAAGCATTTAGCGCACACGGACTTGAACCACACATTGTGTTTACAGCAACCGATGCTGACGTTATAAAAACATATGTACGTTTAGGGCTAGGAGTAGGTGTTGTTGCGTCAATGGCGATAGATCAAGTGAGCGATACCGATTTAGTGTGTATTGATGCAAGCCACTTATTTGAAGCAAGCACGACCAAAATTGGTTTTAGAAAGGGCAGCTTTTTACGTACCTATATGTATGATTTTATTGAACGTTTTGCACCGCACTTAACTAAAGAGCGCGTAGAGAGAGCAAGTTTGCTACGTAACCAAGATGACGTAGATAAGTTATTTGCAGATATAGAGTTACCCGTTAAATAAGGTGATTGCATTGAACGAACAATAAAAAAGCTGTCTATTTTAAAATAGACAGCTTTTTCTCTTTATAGCGAGCTGATTAACATTCGATAATATTAACTGCTAATCCACCGCGAGCGGTTTCTTTGTATTTGGTTTTCATGTCGTTGCCGGTTTCAAGCATGGTTTTAATCACTTTATCAAGTGATACCTTTTGCTCGCCACTGCCACGAATAGCTAAACGTGAGGCATTAATTGCTTTAATCGCGCCCATTGCATTACGTTCAATACACGGTACTTGTACTAAGCCTCCAACAGGGTCGCACGTGAGGCCTAAATTATGTTCCATACCAATTTCTGCTGCGTTTTCTACTTGCACAACATTGCCACCAACAATTTCTGTTAATGCGCCTGCAGCCATAGAGCACGCAACGCCCACTTCACCTTGGCAACCTACTTCAGCACCCGATATAGAGGCATTCTTTTTATATAAAATACCAATAGCAGCAGCCGTTAATAAATAACGGGTAGCTATATCGCGGTCTACTTCTTTTACAAATGTGTGATAGTACATAAGCACAGCTGGTAAAATACCCGCAGCACCATTAGTTGGTGCGGTAACTACACGGCCACCAGCAGCATTTTCTTCGTTAACTGCAAGGGCAAATAAATCAACCCAATCCATTGCACGAAGAGGGTCGTTACTTACTTCTATATTTAGTTTTAAGTATAAGCTAGGTGCCCGGCGTTTTACTTTTAAGCCGCCAGGTAAAATACCTTCGGTGCGCATACCACGGTCAATACAAGCCATCATTACTTTCCAAATATGGAACAGTGTGTCTTTTACTTCATCTTCTGTGCGCAGTGTTTTTTCGTTTTTCATCATCAAGCTTGAAACACTAAACCCAGACTCTTTACACATCTCTAGCAGCTCTTTTGCGCTACCAAATGGAAAGGGGGCTGGGTTTTCTTCTCTTATATCGAGTGCCGCCTGTTTTTCGTTTTCAAACTCTTCGTCAGTAACAATAAAGCCACCGCCAATAGAGTAATATACTTTGCTGTAAACTTTTTTGCCGTTGTTTGAGGCAATAATTTCCATTGCATTAGAATGCTTAGGCAGCGTTTTGCGACGATGAAAAACAATAGCACCTTGTTTTGGAAACTTAGCTTTGTGTGTTTGGTTTAAATAAATAACCTGATCTTTTTCGATAGTTGCTAAAATATCGTCGACTAAATCGGCATCAATTGTTTCAGGGTCATAACCGGCTAAACCAAGAATTACGGCTTTACCCGAGCCATGGCCAACACCTGTTTGACCCAAAGAGCCATAAAGCTCTACTTTAATATCGGTAACATTTGCTAATAATTGTTGTTCTTGTAGGTCATTAACAAATAAGCGTGATGCGCGCATTGGGCCAACGGTGTGTGATGACGAAGGGCCAATACCAATGCTAAACATATCAAATGCACTGATCATAATGTGTGTCTCTACTTTGTTTTATCAGCACGAAGCTGCTCTTTGAACGGTCGAGCATGATAACGTGGAATTGTGATTGTGTAACTACTAATAACGAAGATTTAAACTGGTAAGGCGAGTTGTTTTGTAAAGTTTTTTATAATGCTTGCAGTCGCACCCCAAAGTAAACCATGTGGCGTTTTAAAACCTTGCAAAATAACCGTTTTCCCAGAACGTTGAAAAGGTAAGGGTTGCCAGTTAGCTTCGTTATTTAACTCAGTGACAGAGAGCAAAAAGCTCGCTTGTACTTCATTATAGTCATTTTCCCAGGTGGTGTCTTTTTTGAGTAAACCCACATAGGGGCTAATACTAAAACCCGTTAAGGTTGAATACTCAGGTAAGTGACCTAATACATTAACGTTGCTTTGGGCAATATTTAGCTCTTCTTTTAGTTCGCGAAGTGCTGTGGTGCGAAGGGTAATGTCGCTTACTTCAAATTTGCCTCCGGGCAAACAAATCTCTCCAGGGTGATGGTGTAAATAAGTAGGGCGTTTACACAGTAAAATATGTGCATGGTTATCTATATCAATAATTGGCAGCATAACAGCGCTAGCGCGCTTTTTACGTGTGTCTTTTAACTGATTTGGCGCAGCTGTAGGGCTTAACAGAAACCGCGCCGTAATGTGTTCACTATTCAAAGCGACCTACTGTTTTAATAAAGGGAGGATTTTATTTACTTTATCGTAAGTTTCTTGATATTCCAATTCGACTTTAGAATCAGCCACTATTCCGCCACCCGCCCAGCAGTAAATTTGCGCTTTGTGGCACACCAAGGTGCGAATAGTGATACTCGTATCCATATTGCCACAGGCACTTAAATAACCAATTGAACCACAGTAAATACTGCGGCGATGCGGCTCTAATTCTTCAATTATTTCCATCGCTCTAATTTTGGGTGCACCGGTTATTGAGCCACCCGGAAAAGCCGCTTTTAGCTGATCGACCGCTGTTTTACCTTCATCAAGTTCTGAGGTTACCGTGCTTACTAAATGATGCACTGCCGGAAAGCTTTCAATAGCAAAAAGGGAAGGGACGTGAACGCTGCCAGGTTTTGCTACTTTGCCTAAGTCGTTACGTAGTAAATCAACAATCATGACATTTTCAGCGCGATCTTTAGCTGATGCTGCGAGTATTTGCGCTTGGCGTTGATCCTCTAGTGCATCTGCTTTTCGCGGTAGCGTGCCTTTAATAGGTTTGGTTTCTACAACGTTATTATTTACAGATATAAAGCGCTCAGGAGAAATTGATAAAATAGCTCCTTGAGGGTGATTTATAAAGCTTGAAAACGGTGCTTTATTTGCTTCACGCAGTTTAATATAAGCAGCCCAAGGGGAGCCTTCAAACTGAGCGTTAAAGCGCTGCGCTAAATTAATTTGGTAACAATCGCCACTTTTTAAATACTCCTCAATTTGAGAAAATTTTGCAGCGTACTCCGTTTCGCTCATATTTGATTGCCAGTCGCTGTTTAGGGCAAAGGACTGCGTATTAACTTGGGAGTTAACGTGTGTATTTAAATATTGCTGATAAAGCGCTAATCGATCGGTACTTGGCTGCGATACATAAAACCAGCTTTGTTGCTGCTTGTCGTAAATAAGGGCATCTAAGTAAAGGCCAATAGCCATTTGGGGAAGATTAATGTCTTCGATAGCACGAGTAGGGATGTTTTCAATTGTACGGCCTAGGTCGTAGCCAAAGTAGCCAAGCCAGCCGCCGTTAAAGGGTAAATCGTAACCGGCTTTTGTTTTATCAAGATGCGAAAGCTCATTATTCATAATTTCAAAGCAGTTATCACTACTTTCTATATTATTTAAAAAGCTTTTATTATTTTTTACTTCAAGGGTACTTTGCGGCTCAATGGCAATAATATCAAAACGGCTGTTTATATGATTACTATTTGCAGAATCTAATAGAATTGCATAAGGCAAATGTGAAAAATGGGCAAAAACGTCAATGCAGTTTTGTGTTATGCCTAATTTAATACAATTTTTTTTATTGTTTAGCATTTACTGCCCCTTTAAGAACTGGCTCGAAACGGGCTGGGAGGGTATCATAAGTCAAATTTTTTGGCAGCACTAAGCTGCAAAAAACAGTGCAAACCACCGTCACCGGTTTGATTTAGATTACGCGACAACGCGTAACGGTAACTTAAGGAACCACTATGAGTACAATTTGTCAGCAAGACTTTATTGATAGCATTGAAGATGCATTGCAATATATTTCGTTCTATCACCCACTTGATTTTGTTCAAGCGCTCGAAAAAGCGTACAACAAAGAACAAAGTAAAGCGGCTAAAGACGCCATTGCACAAATTTTAATTAACTCACGCATGTCGGCTGAAGGCAAGCGTCCACTTTGCCAAGACACCGGTATTATTACCTGTTTTGTTAAAGTAGGTATGGATGTTAAGTGGGATAAAACAGATTTAACCGTTCAACAAATGGTTGATGAAGGTACTCGTCGTGCATATTTGAATCCAGATAACCCTTTACGTGCATCTATTGTTGCAGACCCTGCTGGTACGCGTAAAAATACTAAAGATAATACGCCTTCGGTTGTGCATATTGATTTAGTAGCGGGTGGAAAAGTAGAAGTAATGGTTGCGGCTAAAGGCGGCGGCTCTGAAAACAAAAGTAAAATGGTTATGTTAAACCCGTCAGATGATGTTGCTGCATGGGTAGAAAAAACACTACCAACAATGGGTGCTGGTTGGTGTCCGCCAGGCATGCTAGGAATAGGTATTGGTGGTACGGCTGAAAAAGCGGCAGTAATGGCTAAAGAGTCGTTAATGGATCCGGTTGACATCCATGAACTAATGGAACGCGGCGCAGAAACAACTGAAGAAAAACTGCGTTTAGAAATTTTTGACCGTGCTAATAAATTAGGTATTGGCGCACAAGGCTTAGGCGGTTTAACAACGGTTGTTGATGTTAAAATTAAAACAGCACCAACGCATGCAGCTTCAAAACCTGTAGTAATGATCCCAAATTGTGCGGCAACACGCCATGTACATTTTACACTTGACGGTTCTGGTCCTGCTAATTTAAAAGCACCTAAGCTAGAAGATTGGCCACAAGTAACATTTGAAGTGGGCGAAGGCACACGTCGTGTTGATTTAAATACACTGACTAAAAAAGATGTTCAAGAATGGAAAATGGGTGAAACCGTTTTACTTTCGGGCACTATTTTAACAGGTCGTGATGCAGCGCATAAACGTTTGCAAGATATGATCAACTCAGGTGAAGGTTTACCTGAGGGCGTAGACTTTGATAATAAATTTATTTATTACGTTGGACCAGTAGACGCGGTACGCGATGAAGCAGTTGGTCCTGCTGGCCCTACAACAGCCACTCGCATGGATAAATTTACCGATATGATGCTAGAAAAAACAGGCATTGTAGGCATGATTGGTAAAGCTGAACGTGGCCCTGCAACGGTTGAGTCTATTAAAGAGCATAAATCTGTTTATTTAATGGCTGTAGGCGGCGCAGCTTACTTAGTATCTAAAGCGATTAAAAAAGCACGCGTAGTTGCTTTTGAAGATTTAGGTATGGAAGCTATTTATGAATTTGAAGTAGAAGATATGCCAGTGACCGTTGCAGTAGACAGTGAAGGCGCCAATGCGCATACACAAGGCCCTGCAATCTGGAAAGCTAAAATTGAAGAGCTTGATAGCAAGCTAAAATAACGTACGTTATGTTTTTAAAAAGCGAGCCTAGTGCTCGCTTTTTTGTTTTTTAAATAGAGTTATTAGTAAGTTTACAGCTCTGACCAGTTAACGAAAAAGCTCACCTTTTACTGAAAACCTATAGGCAGCAGTACGTGGCGGCCAAGTCGCACTTGTATATTAAACTTTACACGCAATAGTGGTGTTACGTTCACGTAAACGTAAATTGGTGTGGTTCTTATGTTTATAGTTTTTAAAACTTACAAATAACGATTTTGTGAATTTTTTATCTATACAATAGTTTTAATCCGGTTATTTAATTTAAGCTCGATGTTTTCATTGGTTTTATCTTCTGCGAGTATAGCGAACTCGAATATGAAATGATAAAGTCTCGGCAATTTCCAGCGCGCATACCCTCTCATGGGTTAACTATTTCGGAGTATTTTAAGTGGCTGTGTTTAATCGAGTTGAATTTGATAACCATGAACAAGTGGTTTTTTGTTCTGATGAAGAGTCGGGTTTAAAAGCAATTATTGCTGTACATAATACTAACCTAGGTCCTGCAGTTGGCGGATGTAGAATGTGGGATTATGCGAACGACGAAGATGCCGTTTATGACGTGCTACGTTTATCAAAGGGCATGACTTATAAAAATGCAGTTGCGCGCTTACCATTTGGTGGCGGTAAATCTGTCATTATTGGTAATGCAAAAGAAATTAAATCTGAGCAGTTATTTCGTGCATTTGGTCGCCAATTAGAGCGATTAAATGGCAGTTATTACTCAGCAGAAGATGTAAACATCACATGTGCTGATGTAGCTATTATGAATAAAGAAACTAATTACGTACTGGGTCTTGAAGGTAAAAGTGGTAACCCATCGCCATTTACAGCATACGGTACGTTTTTAGGAATTAAAGCAGCGCTACAGCATCAACGTGGCCATCAAAATTTTGCAGGCGTAAAAGTGGCTGTTCAAGGTTTAGGTGCTGTTGCTTATGGTTTATGTAAGCATTTAGCCGATGCGGGTGCTGAGCTGTTTGTAACTGATATTAACCAAGCTGCAATTGATCGCGTAGTTAATGATTTTGGCGCGACAGCAGTTGGTATTGACGAAATTTACGACTTAGATGTTGATGTTTATGCACCTTGTGCATTAGGCGCAACTATTAACGATTTAACGATACCGCGTTTAAAAGCGACTATTATTGCAGGCTGTGCTAATAATCAGCTGGCAGAGTCTCGCCATGGTGAAGTTATTCGTGAAAAAGGCATTTTATATGCACCAGATTACGTAATTAACGCCGGTGGTATTATTAATGTTTATTACGAAACAGCGCCAGAAGGTTACAGTGCAGCAGCGTCTAATAAACATGTTGAAGGTATTTTTAATACGTTAACGGAAATCTTTGCCCGTAGCGAAAAAGAGCAAAAATCAACGCATTTAATTGCTGATGAATTAGCGCAAGAGATCATTAAAAACGGTCTGTGAATTTTAGCTAAAATGTAATAAAGGTGTGCAATTGCACACCTTTTGTTTATCAGTAAGTTAGGGTTTGTTGATCTTTGCGGATTTAATCTTGAAAGATTAACAGGCCTAATGCAATTATTACTGAACAGCGGTACACTTTATTTTTAATTTTGTGCGGCAAATTATGACTCCCTCAACTTCTCTCATTCAGCCTATCGATTTAGATAATTGGCCTCGAAAGCAACACTTTGAATTATTTAAAAACTTTTCTCAGCCTTATTTTAACGTGTGTGTGCGTTTAGATGCTCAAGCACTGTACGACTATTGTAAAAACAATCAATATTCTTTTTTTCAAGCGTATGTATATTGCACCTTAAAAGCGTGCCATGAGTACGACTCAATAATGCTACGTATTATAGACAGTAAGCCATGGCTACTTAACAGTGTTCGCGCAAGCGTGGTGGAGCTTGCTGAAAACGATACATTTGTTTTTAGTTATTTTAATAGCACGGGCGAGTTTAAAGAGTTTGCAGAACATGCAAGAGATGTAAGCACAAAAGCGAAATTACAGCCGTTATTTTCTGATGCGTTTGCCCAAACGGAAGGGCAGGCAGACTTAATTCATATTTCTGTTTTGCCGTGGCTGAATTTTAGTGCGTTTTCGCATGCATTTAGTGAAGGTGAGAGCTTAGGTATTCCTAAATTTGTATTTGGTCAGTTTGATAAACACACCGGCACAATGCCTTTAGCTATTGATGTACACCATTCATTAATGGATGGTTTGCACGTAGCAAAGTTTATAAACACATTGCAGAATACATTCGACACCTTTTGCAAAGTTTAATCTTAAAAGTCACCATTTTAACGGTAGTGCAAAGCAGTAAGTAATTTATAAGTAGTTTATAGGTCATACAATTCGAATTACTTTATATTTAAATACAAACCTCATATGCTTGAAATACATGTGTGCCGGACATATTTATATACCATACCTTAGCTCAGGAAATACCCATGATAAATGGACTGTTAATTGTTGTTTTAATTCTTTTTGTGGTGATTTTCTGGCGCTGGCCATCAATTCAAAATAGATTATGGCGCAGTAAATATAAAGACTTTGCTTTAAATTCGCAGCAAAAAGATATTTTACTGCGTTGCATGCCCATCTATAAAAAAATGACCGACGCTGACAGAGATAAATTAGAGCGACATATTACGTGGTTTTTAAACGAAAAACGTTTTGTCGGTTGTGATGGCTTAAGGTTAACGTCTGCAATGAAGCTAATTGTTGCCGCCGATGCGTGTGTATTAGTGCTTAATAAACCGTGGCCGTTATATAGAAATGTAAAAGAAATTTTATTATACCCAAGTGCTTATTACGCTCCGCAATCAACTCGCGATAGTGCAGGACTTGTGAGTTACCATAATACGGTAAGGTTAGGTGAGTCTTGGCCAGGCGGCACGCTTGTACTTAGTTGGCATGACGTGCTTGAGGGGAATCGTTTACCAAGTGATGGACATAACCTGGTATTTCATGAGTTTGCGCATCAACTCGATCAAGAAACAGGTAAGACCACAGGCACACCCATTTTAAAAAGCTCAGCAGATTACAAAGAGTGGGGCCGAGTATTTAGCCGCGCTTTCACCCAGTTAAAAAGTCATGTTGCTTATAGCATGCCGCATGTTATTCACAGCTATGGTGCGACTAACGAAGCTGAGTTTTTTGCTGTACTCACCGAAACCTTCCTCGAAAAACCCGCAGAGCTTCGCCGATACGATCCTGAAATTTATAGCATGTTGGTGAATTACTATCAATTTGACCCTATTGTTTGGCATTAAACCTACATAAACCGCGCTTTATCATATAACGCTGGCAAGTTGCGTTTGTTTTTGTTGCAATCATGTGAAATAGTTTTTACTGCAACAATAACAAGCGAGAAACGCATGAAAAAAATGCTTCATACAGTATTGGCGCTGTCGGTGTCATTAGCGATAGGGCAGGTAAATGCCGCTGAAAAAGATGAACAAAAATGGCAAGTAGATTCACCTAAAGGACAATTTGTTGACGCTGCAATTAGCGTTGAGCAGGGCACATGGATGAATATAGATATCAGCCCTGATGGTAAAACCGTGGTGTTTGACTTACTTGGCGATATTTATACTATGCCAATGAGTGGCGGTACAGCTACAAAGCTCACCTCTGATATTGCATGGCAAATGCAACCACGCTTTAGTCCTAACGGCAAAAGTATTGCGTTTACTTCCGATCAAGGGGGTGGCGATAACATTTGGATAATGGACTTAAATGGCGAGAACCAACACGCTGTTACTGACGAAACCTTTAGATTACTAAATAGCCCTGCATGGAGTCCTGATGGCGACTACTTAGTTGCACGTAAACACTTTACAGCTAGCCGCTCATTGGGTGCGGGTGAAGTGTGGTTGTACCATAAAGCCGGTGGCAAGGGCGTGCAGCTTACAAAACGCGAGAACGATCAAAAAGATTTAGGTGAGCCAATGTTTTCACCGGATGGTCGTTATGTATACTTTTCACATGATGCAACACCGGGTAAAACCTTTCATTATTCAAAGGATTCTGTAGCGGGCATTTATAAAATTAAGCGCTACGACCGTGAAACAGGTGAAATTGAAACCATAATCGATACTATGGGCGGCGCAATTAGGCCTACACCCTCACCAGATGGTAAAAAGCTTGCTTATATAAAGCGTGATGATTTTCAAACAAGCCTCTATTTATATGACTTAACTAGCGGTGAGCACACTAAACTTTACGATAAGCTTGAGCGAGATATGCAAGAAACATGGGCTATTCATGGTGTATACCCAACTATTGCATGGACACCCGATAACGAAGAGTTAGTATTTTGGGCTGGTGGTACAATTCACAAGCTAGATGTTGCAGAAAAATCCGTTAAAACCATTCCTTTTAAAGTGCAAACAAGTAAAAAAATTCAAAAAGCAGTGCGCTTTACACAAAACTTAGATACTGATGAGTTTGACGTAAAAATGCTGCGTAATGTGCAAGTAAGCCCAGATGGCGAAACGGCAATTTTTGAAGCGCTAGGACACATTTATAAACGCGATTTAGAGTCAGGTAAAATTAAGCGTTTAACAAAACAAACTGATCATTACGAATTATTTCCGCAGTATTCCCGCGATGGTAAAAAAATAGTTTACACCACATGGGATGATAACAAACAAGGGTCTGTAAGAGTGGTTTCTGCGCGCAGTGGTCGCGGCGATACAATTACTAAAGAGCCAGGTAAGTATGTAGAGCCTACGTTTAGTCCAGATGGGAAAACGGTTGTTTATCGTAAAGCCACGGGGGGGAGTATTTTAAACCCTAAGTGGTCACTTAATCCGGGGGTTTATAGTGTAAGCGCAAAAGGCGGTAAAAGTGAGCTTATTTCAAAAAGTGGTTATCAACCACAATTTGGAGATGCAAACGATCGCGTTTTTATAATGAGTCCTTGGCCAAAACCAACGCTAAGTGTGGTTGAACTTGAAAGTAAAAAAGTTCGCAAACTATATGAGTCAGAGCATGCTACAGAATTTAGAGTATCGCCAGATGGCAAATACCTAGCTTTTGCTGAGCGATTTAAAGTATTTGTAACGCCGTTTGTACAAAGTGGTAAAACAATTAATATTGGGCCTAAAGACAGCCAATTTCCAATAGAGCAGTTATCGGTACGTGCTGGTGAAAACATTAGTTGGAGCGCTAAGAGCAACACGCTTTATTGGACATTAGGGCCTGAACTTTATCATGCAAGCCTTGACGGTATGTTTGCTATTAACAGCGCAGACGATAGCGATTTTAAAGTTAAGAGTGGCGAAAGCATTGGCTTTAGTAAAAAAATGGCTGAGCCAAAAGGTATGATTGCGCTTACTGGCGCAAAAATTATTACTATGGATGGCGAAAAAGTTATTGAAAATGGTGTAATTATAACTAATGGCAAGCATATTAAAGCAATCGGCACGACCAGCGATATAAGCATTCCTAAAGGTGCTGAGGTTATTGATGTAACAGGCAAAACAATTATGCCTGGTATTGTTGATGCTCATGCACATGGCTCGCAAGCAAGTAACGAAATTATACCTGAGCAAAACTGGAAAAACTTTGCAGGTTTAGCGCTAGGTGTAACTACAATTCACGATCCATCAAACGATACCTCTGAAATATTTACCGCAAGCGAAATGCAAAAGGCAGGCATGATTGTTGGCCCGCGTATTTTCTCAACGGGTACTATTTTATATGGCGCAAATATGCCAGGTTATACGTCGCATATTGACTCGTTAGACGATGCTAAATTTCATTTAGAGCGGCTTAAAAAAGTAGGTGCATTTAGTGTTAAGTCGTATAACCAACCTCGTCGTGAGCAGCGCCAACAAGTTATTGAGGCAGGTCGGATGCTTGAAATGATGGTCGTCCCTGAAGGTGGCTCATTATTACAACATAACTTAAGTATGATTGTAGATGGACACACAGGTATTGAGCATTCAATCCCTGTAGAGAACATATACGACGATATAAAGCAGTTATGGTCGCAAAGTGATGTTGGTTATACACCAACGCTTGTAGTGGCTTATGGTGGTATTTGGGGTGAAAATTACTGGTACGATAAAACTGATGTGTGGAATCATCCGCGTTTAAGTAAGTTTGTGCCTAAAAACCAATTATTACCACGCTCTATGCGCCGCATTAAAGCGCCCGATCATCACTATAATCACTTTAATAACGCACGCGTTGCAGCTGAGCTGCAAGACCTAGGTGTTTTAGTTAACTTAGGTGCTCACGGTCAGCGTGAAGGCTTAGGTGCACACTGGGAGATGTGGATGTTTGCACAAGGCGGAATGACGCCGCTTGAGGCAATACGTGCTTCAACACTCGATCCGGCTAAGTATTTAGGGCTTGATAAAAACGTAGGCTCGCTTGAAGTGGGCAAACTGGCTGATTTAATGGTTATAGATGGCGATCCGCTTAAAAATATTCGAGATTCGGATAAAGTAGATTACACCATGATTAATGGTCGATTATTCAATGCAGAAACGATGAATGAAGTGGGTAAAAAAGCACGCCAATCACTTTACTTCGAAAAGTTATAATTTATTTTGATCTTTTGAAAGCGGCTACATAGCCGCTTTTTTTAGTCTTACTCAACTTATAAGCTTTATTTTTTAGTAAATAACACCCATAAAAAAACCGCTTAACGCGGTTTCTTTTAAAAATCATAAATGTTGATTAAACAACACCGCGCGGTAAGCGACAGTCATGATCTTTACGAGCTAAAATTACAATCCAAAGTTCTTCCGCTGTGTAACCTTCTTCGTTTTCGGTAACAACAGTGAATGGCGCTTTTTTCTGTGCTTTAACCGGCGCAGCTGCTTTTGGTTTTTTCGTTTTAGTTGTTTTACCAGAGTTTAATTTTTTAGTAAGCTCTGCTACGTCAGCTAGGCGTAAATTTTTACCGCCATCAATGCTGTACCAACCAGGTTTAGTTGTGATTTCAGGTTTTTTACCATTGGCAGTTTCGTACGCTGCTTCAAAGGCAGATAACACTTCTGTTTTGTCTAGTTTGCTCATCAGAGACCCTATACGTTGTGAACACAGATAAAGAAGAGGTATTTATACCTATTTTAAAACAGTTTTTCAATTTTTTGCGATTTTCCTTCCATTTTAGGGCTATAAACGCCAAAATTTGCACAAAATTCAGTGCTAAGTAAGGTAAGTTATATGCAACGTAGAGAATTTAACCAACTCCTAAATGACATTTTGAAACCTCATTTAATAAAAGATTTTTGCCCAAATGGCTTACAGGTCGAAGGTAAAAACGAAATTAAAAAAATTGTGATGGGTGTAACCGCAAGTCAAGCTTTAATAGAAGCTGCCATTGAGCAACAAGCAGATGCTATTTTGGTTCATCATGGTTTTTTTTGGAAAGGGGAATCTCAACCAATAACGGGTATGAAAAAGCGTCGCATAGGCGCGCTACTAGCAAACGATATTAATTTATTCGGCTATCACTTACCACTCGATATTCATCCAGCAGTTGGCAATAACGCGCAACTTGCAAAGTTATTGGATATTGAAATTGAAACAGGGCTAGAGCCAACTTCAAATAGCGTAGCAATGAAAGGGCGTTTAAAAACACCATTAAGTGGTGAAGATTTTGCAGATAAAATTGCAAAAGTGCTTAATCGAACCCCGCTCACAAGCTTAGTACGCTCAGCTAAAATAGAAACCATTGCACTGTGTACTGGTGGTGGGCAAGGATATATTGACTTAGCAGCAGAGCAGGGCATTGATGCTTATTTAACGGGTGAGGCATCGGAGCAAACAATTCATAGTTCTCGTGAGCAAAACATTGATTTTTTTGCTGCAGGGCATCATGCAACAGAGCGCTATGGTGTAAAAGCTCTGGGTGAGTTACTTGCTCAAGAGCATGGTTTTGATGTGACATTTATAGATATAGATAACCCAGTTTAACTAGGCTATCTATTAGTTAACCTGAACTCTACTTGAGGTAGATTTATTATCCAGAGTTCAGGTTAGTTAGACGAAATGAGCTACAGTGCCTCTGGTTCTACCCAGCGGCGCAGACTTATCCAAGTGTTTCCTACTACTTCGTGACTGTATTGCGTAACCACAAGTAAGGCATGAGCATTGGGAATAAACTGTTTGCTCCATGGAAGTGCAGCAAAATTATGATAATCAGTGGCGGCGGTTATTACTTCAATACCTTGAGCATTGAATAAGTTTTTGGCGCGGGGCATGTGCAGCACAGATGTTACTAGCGCGACTTTAAAATCAACTAATTTAGGTGCTAATAATTTAGCTTCTTCTGCGGTATCCATCGCTTTAGGGTTTTGGAGTATACGACTTTTATTAATTCCTAAACTAATTGCTGTTTGATACATAAGCCCGCTATTAGTGGTATTTTTATAACCCCCGCCTGAAACTATAAGCTCTGCATTAGGGTAGTGCTTTGCTAGTTTTACACCTTCTAATAAGCGCGTTAACGCACAATTACCTAATTGATTATTAGCACTGAGTGCAGGATTTGGGTTTATATCGCAACCTAGTACAACTATTTTGTCTATTTTTGGATGCTTTAAAGCATTAAATGCAAGCGACGTAGGTTCATTATTGTGGATAATTAAATTGGCGATAAAGGGTGTGCTCAATGCAAGTAATACAATTAAGCTTAAAGCAGATAAGAAGAGAGCTGATTTGCGGCCTTTAAATGCGAGTAGGAGCATCAGGCACGCAAATAAACCAAATAGAGGCAGTGGCATAAGTAAACCACCAATAATTTTTTTAATAACAAACATAAGAGTTAAACGCTGTAGAGTTAATTACAGCGATATTACTCATTATATTGATGATTATCGACCGTTATTTAACTTACACGTATTTAAAAAGTGACGATAAACAGGGTTGTCTTTCATGTCTTTTTTCATTGCTAAATACATAGGACGAGTAAGGCCAAGAGCACCCAAAGGAATTGACTTTATCAAGCCTTGGCTTTCATAAGGTGTAACTAGCCAATCAGGTAAAGCGGCAACGCCCATGCCGGCACTTACTAGTTGAAAAATAAGTAACCCTTGATCAACCGTTTTTAACGTACCGTCAAAACGTGCATTTTGAATGAAATGCTTAAATATATCTTGGCGTTCACGTGGGATTGGGTATGAAATAATAGTTTCGTTTTTTAAATCAAGCGCTGTTACATACGCTTTTTTAGCAAGTTCATGATCCGGTGCCACAATAAGCTTTAATTTAAAATCAAATAAGTGCGCGTATTCTAATGTGTCGGGTTCACGTATGTCAGATGTTAAAACTAAATCGAGCTCATCGCTTAGTAAGTCAGGAATAGCGTCGTAACTAAAGCCACGCTCGTAATCAATTTTTATATCAGGCCAAAAGTTATTAAATTCTTTAATAGTAGGTAATAACCAATGAAAGCATGCATGGCATTCCACACTTAAACGCAGTTGAGAAATAGGCTGATTTAAGCTTTCTTTCAAACGGCATTTAGTCGCTTCCATTTTTGGCAATATTTCGTGAGCTAACTCAAGTAATAGCATTCCCTGAGGGGTAAAACGGACTGGTTGAGTTTTACGCTCAAATAATTGGCAATCTAATTTGTTCTCTAAATCTTTGATTTGATGAGATAAAGCAGACTGTGTCAAAAATAACTCTCGTGCCGTATTAACCAAAGATCCTGTTTCTTTAAGGGTTGCTATGGTTTTTAAATGTTTAATACCAATCATCTTTAAAAATTCTCATGGGGAAAGTGAGTTCAGCTCAGATTAACCACATACTACGCCTATACAAAAAACGTTTCAACGTCTAGATGGCTAAAAGTTTGCGATTTATTGTGGTTTATTACAGTTTATTGCTATGAATCGCGAAAATATTAGAATTAGTAACGATAAAAGTCATTTAAAAACTGGTTTGATGAGATTCAGATGAGTTTGCCTCATGTTGTATTTTAAGTATATCGATTACAGTGTGCTTTACATGAGCGTAAATTTTGACCATATTGATAACTGTATGAGGCGGGGCTTGTTGAATGTTTACTTTAGATTGTGGTTTAAAAAATAGAGTCGTTTTACTGTTTTGCTTTAGTTTAGCTCAATGGATGAGTATATACGTAATACCTAAGCCAGCGACCAACTCGCTGGCTCTTTTTATAAGGGTTTATTAATTAGTACTATGGCTTCTTTGGCAGTAACTGGTTTTGACTTTAAAAAGCCTTGGCCGTAATCGCATGCGGTCGATTGTAAAATCGCTAATTGTTCAGATGTTTCTATTCCCTCAGCAACAACTCCAAGCTTTAATGATTGAGCAAGTGATAAAATTGCTTCAACAAGTGGGTTGGTGGAATCTTGTAGGTGGTCAATAAAACTTTTATCTATTTTTAAAATATGAATAGGCAGTTGGTGCAAGTAGCCAAGTGCTGAATAACCCGTTCCAAAATCGTCAAGGCACAATTTTACTTTTAAAGGTGAAAGACCTTCTATTATTTGAGTGGCGAGTTCTAGATTTTCTATTAAGCCTGATTCGGTAATTTCTAAACATAAAGAACCCAGAGGTAATTGGTACTTATTATAAATGGAATGTATTTGCGCTACAAAATCGAGGCTTGCAAAATGTCGTGACGACACATTAACCGTTACTTTCAAAAAGCGATGACCTTGCTGGTGCCAATTGGAAATCTGCTGAGCGGCTAAATCAAGTAAATGTAAATCAAGATTTATAATTTGCCCTGTAGTTTCAGCTATCGGTATAAAGTCATTAGGGGGTACAAATCCTTTTTTAGGGTGATGCCAGCGCACAAGTGCTTCAAAACCAATAACCTCACTTGTGGTAATTGTAAAAATTGGCTGAAAATAGAGTTCAAATTCATTGTGTTCTATACCGTGTTGCAAGTCATTTTCGATATCCGCATGGGTTTTAAGCTTTTTACGCATCGTGTTATTAAAAAACTTAACTTGTCCACGCCCAGTGGATTTTGCTTCATACATAGCAGCATCAGCTTGTTGCAATAATATATAAGCTTTATCGTTTATGTTGTCGGTATAGGCAATACCAATACTAGTAGAGGCTTGAAGTAAGTGGCTATCTACATTTATAGGTTTTGATAATGCGCTTTTAATTCTGTTTAAAGCTTCATTAACTTGGTTTTTATGTGTGATATTTTCCATGAAAATAGCAAATTCATCACCACCTAAACGAGCAAACGTATCAGTGCCTCTTACTGTACTTTTAATTAAGTCGCATATTTTTATAAGAAAATGGTCTCCGACTTCATGCCCCAATGAATCATTAATACTTTTAAAACGGTCAAAATCTAGATACAACAGGGCATGGCTAGTACTCTTTTTAGCGCGCGTTAAACGTAAAATAGCATGCTTTATTCGCTCAATGAGTAATGAGCGGTTAGCAAGGCCAGTAAGTTCGTCATGTAATGCTTTATGTTCGAGCTCTTGTCGGGCTAGTTGCCTATCTAATGCCATACTGATTTGGCGACTGACATAGGTGAGAAGAGCACTGTCGTGCTCGTTATAGTGCAGCGTTTTATCATAGCTTTGTACAACAATAACACCGCTTATACGATCACTTGTTTTAAATGGAACACCTAACCATGACTCAGATTGTCTTCCCACCATTTTAAAGTCACCGTTATTAATATGACTTTGAAAGGCGTCTTTGTTGAGTAATAAGGTTTGTTCTGTTTGCAGTAGATAATATGAAGCAGTGTCTTTTAGCTGCTCTTTAGATATTTTTTGATGTGTTTTGGTGTTAATGCCTTCTTCGACTATGTAAACAAGGTCAAGTATATCTACTTTTTTATCATATAAAGCGATAAAAAAATTATCAGCACGAAGTAGGTTGTTGATAATTGAATGCAGGGCTTCAAAGAAGGTATCTAAGTCGTTAGCTTTGTAGGTCAGGTTAGCTATTTGCAATAAGCTATTTTCTAATTTTTGTGCGTTGTTGAGCTGCTCAACGGTTTTTTGTAAGTTATTTACCGTATTTACCTGGTTGATTTTAGCGCTGAGTAAGTGGGCAACTGTTGTAAGTATTTCGAGGTGTGCGTTGGTAAAGTAGGCTTTAATAGGGTGCTCACAATCAATAACACCTAAAACTTGTTCTTTATATATAAGAGGCACGCATAGTTCTGATTGGGCAGGGCGCTCATCAGCAATGTAACGATGGTCTTTTGTTACATCATCGATAATTACGGCTTTGCCAGTAGTTGCAACAGCCCCAGTAATACCTTCACTAAAGCGTATTACTTTACGTTCGGCTTGATATTTGTCACGGGCGTGAGCAATACCCATAGATGCAACTTGATTTAATGTGTAAGCATTGTTGTCGGCAAGGTAAATCACACAATCAACAAACCCTAAACGGTTAACAACGTGCGTTGTAACATACTCAAATAGCTCGTCTAGTGTATCGAGTTGCAATAAGCTGGATGAAAATTGATTAATAATACTCAGTTGATCAGTTTTTATCTCAAGTGCTTTTGTAGCATCATTTTTGTAAGACATAGGCAATTTATATTATTCTTTTTATTTTTAAATACAGGGCTAAGTTAACCTAATCTCGGATTTTGTACAAAATAAAGCGATGAGTGGTTTTAATTAGCTGTAAACTTTTACAACGAATGACTTTAATTAATTGTAAATAATAACAAAGGCTAATGCCAATTGAATTAGAGTACTAAGCTTTAACTAACAGCTCAGTAATGTAATCGACATATGCATTATTTTTAATAAAATCTTTACTCGAAAACCTCATATGCCTATGATCGGATAAATTCAGCCGTGGAACAAAGTAATGACAAGTAACAATACAAATTCTGTAACAACCCTTACTATCACTCGCCCAGATGACTGGCATGTACATTTACGTGATGGCGACCAGTTAAAAGATACTGTACGAGACATTAGCAGATACATGGGCCGCGCTATTATTATGCCAAACCTTGTTCCGCCGGCAACGTGTACTGATACCGCTCTTTCTTATCGAGAGCGCATTATGGCAGCAGGTCCAAAAGGTGTCTTTGAGCCTTTAATGGTGCTCTACCTTACTGATAAAACGACACCAGAAGAAATAAAAAAAGCCAAAGCAACGGGAAAAATAGTAGCTGCAAAGCTCTATCCTGCTGGCGCTACAACTAATTCTGACTCGGGTGTTACATCAGTAAAAAATATTTATCCGGTTTTAAAAGCAATGCAAGAAGTAGGTATGTTGCTGTTAGTACACGGAGAAGTTACCGATTCATCAATTGATATTTTTGACCGTGAAAAAGTATTCTTGGATACGATTTTAGGGGATGTTGTGAGTGACTTTCCAGAACTTAAAATTGTGCTAGAGCATATTACAACTAAAGATGCAGTAGAGTTTGTCGTTAATGCACCTAGCAATGTAGCAGCAACAATTACAGCTCATCACTTACTTTATAATCGTAATCATATGTTAGCCGGTGGAATTCGCCCACATTATTATTGTTTGCCAATTCTCAAGCGTAATATTCACCAGCAAGCATTAATGGCCGCAGCTATAAGTGGAAATAAAAAATTCTTCTTAGGAACTGATTCTGCACCACATTATAAAGATAAAAAAGAAGCTGCGTGTGGTTGTGCTGGAGCATATACGGCTCATGCCGCTATTGAGTTGTACGCGGAAGCATTTGAAGATGCGGGAGCTCTGGATAAGCTTGAAGGGTTTGCAAGCCACTTTGGCCCTGACTTTTATGATTTACCACGTAATACCGATACAATTACATTGCAAAGAAAACCATGGCAAGTACCAGCAAGCTTCACTTTAGGCGACTCTGAAGTTGTGCCTATAAAAGCTGAGGATACTATTGATTGGTCTGTTGAATAGCTAATATTATATATTTAAACCAAAAGCCGCCTAATTTTTTAGGCGGCTTTTTTGTTTGTGTTTTTGATATTATTGAGGCGTTATTTGACTGTATGGCGGTTGTAGGGAGTTTTTATACGGGCTTATAGCAATATATATTACAATAATACTTTATAGTTTTTGCTTGTAAATTAGTCAGTTAAAGGCGATTCAAAACAAATTTATATTTTTAATAAATAATTCCCAATTAATAGAGCGAAAAAAAATATAATGTGTTAATCTTACCTTGCTTTGAGTTTTTATGTATTGAATTTACGGATATTGTGCTGCGTTTAAGGTTACCGGTTAGGTTATTACTTGTTCCTGTACTGTACCTCCATATTTTTGAGCATTGACTCAGGGAGGATATTGCCATAATAATATGGCTGAATTTTAATTATTGACTTACAGGAAAATTTAGTATGTCGGTTACTGGTAAAGTAAAGTTTTTCAACGAAGCTAAAGGCTTTGGTTTCATTGAACAAGAAAATGGTCCTGACGTGTTTGTACATTTCAGCGCAATCACTGGTTCTGGTTTTCGCACTCTTAGCGAAGGTCAAGCAGTGACATTCAGCATCAAACAAGGTCAAAAAGGCCCTGAAGCTGAGAACGTAGAAGCAGCATAATTTATTATGTGAACTCTAGTTCATCTTGGTGAAGCAGTTCTCTGTTTCACCATAATTCCCCCCCTCCTTAATCTACTTTATTTTACACTTTACAAATTCCTGCATTTAAAATATCTAGTTCATCTTTATTTCAATATACATCAAAAAACTTTAGCTATTCGAATAACCCAACAAGTTAAATCACTTTCTAGCGCTGTTAAAGCATTTCCTATAATTATGCAAAATAATCTTAAACTGATACCAATACAACCCCGAGATAATTCTTAATTAATTTGACGAATTAAGCTTGGCATTAACCAGATAAAAAATTCTGATATACGACTGCATGGATGTAGGAGGTGGTGCAGTATCCTAAATAGACAAGGGAGCTAATTGTTATCAATAAGGTTTTATTACCCCAAAATAGATAGCGTAATTAAGAAAATTGGTATTCCTCGTGATTAGCTTAGATATTGGCTAGCTTTAAGCTTTAAATAATATGAAATATTTTTGGAACGACGAGTGGTGTTCGTCTAATTATCAACAGTTATTGATTTACTAAATAAACCTGTCGTTAAGGTTATTATTACTATTTACGGGAAATACATTTTAATAGGAATTTTAAAAAGTACGAACGTGAAGTAGGTGCTTTTAATATTAGCGGTTACGCGGTGTTGTTTTTTTGTGCGATAAATGGTTTGTTTTTTCAGATGAAGTGTTGTTGGGGAGATAAAATGTACTGAAATCGTTTAAAAAATAACTTTTACGATATCTATCTATATTTTTTTTTGTTTTTTTTCAGTGCGAATTCAGCTTTAGCTAAATGTTGCAATAATGTTGTTTTATGTCAGTACAATGCGAATAAATACACCCCTTAAAAGGCTTTAATCGAAATATTAAGAAAAAGGTTAGTTGCAATAATGTTAACATTTGCGTGCTAGTACTTTTGTTTAAGCATTAACTTAGCTATTTATTTGCAGAGATTAGTAAACATCAAGTTGACAGCGCTAATTGCATTTAGCATTATTGGAAGGTTGATATCTATTAAAAGATATCAGGGTTGTTCTCTTCGGAGGATAATTAAATTATAAAAGTAACATTACTTAATTGGTTGGGAACTATGTCTGTTAAAATCAGAAAGAGTCTTGTAGCAACTGCGTTGGTTGGCGCTTTTGCATTTGCAAGCAGCAATGTGATTGCAGATCCTTTGAATGACGTGCAAAAAGCAGGTCAACAAATTCAAAAGGCTGCGGTTAAGTCTCAAACTAAAATTGACAATGTATATGGTCAAACTCAGGAGCTAATCGCTGAGTACCGTAGCGTTGTTGATGAGACTGAACTAATGAAAGTGTATAACGATCACGTGTCGCGCTTGGTTGATAGCCAAAACGCGTCTATTGAATCGTTTGATCGTCAAATCGCTACGATTGATAACACGAAACAAAACGTTGTGCCTTTGATGTATCGCATGATCGATACGCTTGAGCAATTCATCAAAGCGGACGTTCCATTTAATCTAGAAACGCGTTTAGCACGTGTTGAAAGACTACGTGAAATCATGGTTTCTGCGTCTGTAACGACGTCTGAAAAATTCCGTCAAGTACTTGAATCGTACACTATTGAAACAGCGTACAGCTCACTTGTATCTGCTTCACAAGGTACTCTAGAAGTTGATGGCAAGAGCATTAACGTTGATATCGGTCAGTTAGGTCGTATCACTTACGTTGCTCAGTCTTTTGACTTGAAACATGCTTGGGTGTGGGATAACAATACTAAACAGTGGAAAGAATTAGGTGAAGAATACCTAAAACCTGTTAAAGAAGTTATTCGTATGGCGCGTAAGCAAGCGACATTAGAACTTGTTAAACTACCTATCTTTGGCGCGGAGTAATCAATAATGAAGAAACTATTTAAAGGTTTTGCTGTTGCAGCAGTACTAACTGTTTCTGCAGGTACCGCGCTTAATGCACATGCAAATACTGGAGCTCTAGATAAAATTCTTGAGCAAGTAAAGCAAGAGCGTATCTCTGAAGGTAAAATTAATAAGCAACGTGAGCAAGAGTTCTTATCAGAACGTGCTGACAAGCAATCTTTACTTAACAAAGCTAAAAGCGAACTTGCTTCTGAGAAGTCTCGTGGTGAAAGCTTAGCTAAGCAATATGCACAAAATGAAAATACATTAGCTGAAAAAGAAGCAGCTCTACAAAGTGCTCAAGGTACTTTGGGTGAGATGTTTGGTGTTGTACGTCGTGCAGCTCAAGACGCTATTGGTTCTATCGAAGCATCACTAGTTAGTGCTGAGAAACCTGGCCGTGCAGAAATCTTACGTTCATTAGCTGCTGCTAAAGAACTTCCAACTGTTCGTGAACTTGAAGAACTTTGGATTTCACTTCAAACAGAAATGACTGAATCAGCTAAAGTTTCGACTTTTGAAACTGAAGTTGCTGGTCTTGATGGTAACCCGTCAATGAAGAAAGTAACACGTATCGGTAACTTTAACTTAGTTACAGATGATGGTTACTTAATCTACTCACCAGAAACTAAGTCTATTCAGCCTCTAGGTAAACAACCAGATGGTTATATTTTAGACGGTATCGCTGAGCTTGAAAATACATCATCAGATAACTACGCTGGTGTTTATATCGATCCGACTCGTGGTGCTATCTTACGTATCAACACTCAAAAAGCGACACTTATGGAATACTTCCATCAAGGTGGCGTAGTTGGTTATATCATTACAGCTTTACTAGCTTTAGGTATGCTAATTACTCTAATTCGTTTTGTTGACCTTACACTTACTACTAGTAAGATTAAGAGCCAGCTTAAAAATGTTGCTACACCGAATACAAATAACCCACTGGGCCGTATTCTTAAAGTTTACCATGACAACAAGAACCAAGATGTTGAAAACCTTGAGCTTAAACTTGATGAAGCGATTCTTCGTGAAACGCCACGTATCGAAGCTGGTATCAATATAATTAAGATTCTTGCTGCAATCGCACCATTACTTGGTCTACTAGGTACAGTAATCGGTATGATCCTAACGTTCCAAACAATCACATTGTTCGGTACGGGTGATCCGAAGATCATGGCAGGTAACATCTCTCTAGCACTTGTAACTACAGCGCTAGGTCTAATTGCTGCATTACCACTAATTCTACTTCATGCTCTTGTAGCTGGTCGTAGTAAGTCGGTATTACACATCCTTGATGAGCAAAGCGCGGGTATCGTTGCTACTCACGCGGAGAAGGAGAAAGCCTAATGCTAGTCCTGATGGAGATATGGGAATCTATCAGGGATTTTGTTGGCACAGGCGGCCAGGTTTTATACGTGGTCGCGATAGCACTCTTTCTGATGTGGGTTTTAATGATTGAGCGCTATTGGTTCCTACTTGCAGAATTTCCTCGCACAGCGAAAGAAATTGTAGCAAAGTGGGATGCCCGCCAAGACACTACGTCTTGGTACGCACACAGAATCCGTGAAGCATGGATTTCTGAAGCGTCTGAAAAATTAGATCAGCGTATGTTGTTGATTAAGACATTAGTAGCTGTTTGTCCTTTAATAGGCTTACTTGGTACTGTTACTGGTATGATCTCGGTTTTTGAAACCATGGCCAACCAGGGCACAGGTAATGCACGTTTAATGGCATCAGGTATTTCAATGGCAACAATCCCAACAATGGCTGGAATGGTTGCGGCATTATCTGGAGTATTTTTTAGCTCACGTCTTGAGACAAAAGCTAAAATGGTGAAAGCCAAACTTATTGATAGTATGCCTCATCACTAGAGAGAGAATTAAATATGGCACGTAAACAACGTTTTCGTGAAGAAGAAGAAGCTGCGGTTGATATGACGCCAATGCTTGACATCGTATTTATCATGCTTATTTTCTTTATCGTAACTACATCGTTCGTTAAAGAGGCTGGTATCGAGGTCAATAAACCAAAAGCTGCCCAAGCTACTAAGCAAAAAAATGCTAACATTTTTATTGCTATTCGTGGTAACGGCGAAATCTGGGTTGATAAACAACAAATTGATGTTGAACGTATTTCAGCAAAAATCGAAAGTTTATTAGCAGAGCAACCTACCGAAGTTGTAATTATACAAGCTGATAAAGAAGCTAAACACGGTACGGTAGTTAAAGTTATGGACCAGATTAAAGCGACGGGTGACAACCTTAGAATTTCAATAGCTGGAGATCAGTAATGATTCGTTTTCTGTTTTCACTGATTGCAGGTGGGGCAGTTACTTTCGGCTTGTTCTACTTCATGGCCTTCCTCATCTCTGGTGGGGCTGACCGTAATACGGAACAAAAAGAGCAGATCATAGTCGAAATAATGACGAATCCGCCTGAATCTAAGGTGCAGGAGAGGAAGCGTGTACCGCCTCCTCCTCCGCCACCGCCAAAGCAGCCGCCTAAACCGCAGCCGCCACAGCCGGAAAATAATAATCCTAATCCTGGTGCTATGTCATTTAACATGGGTAGCATAGATATAGGTAGTTCAGCTGGTGGACTAAGTGGTCCTGGTGCATTTGGACGAGATGGTGATGCGACACCGATCGTTCGTATAGAACCAAAATATCCAACGCAAGCAGCGCGAGATGGCAAAGAAGGTTGGGTACAACTTTCATTCACAATTGATGAGTTAGGTGGAGTAACTGACGTTGAAGTAATTGACGCAGATCCGAAACGTATCTTTGACCGTGAAGCTAAACGTGCACTGCGTAAGTGGAAGTACCGTCCTAAGATCATTGACGGAAAACCACAGAAACAACCAGGTTTACAAGTTCAATTAGACTTTAAACTTAACCAAGGCAACTAAGGAGGCGAGTAATGAGAAATTTTTCTAAAGTAACTGCTCTTGCAATTCTTATGTCTGTGACTGGTGCTACTTTAAGTGCATCTGTTTTAGCGGCGCCAGATTACGCAAAGATTGAAGAGCGTAAAAAAGCAAAAACTAAAATCATGGGCGAGCGTACTGGTAAAAAGGTAATTAAAGCGTTTGACTTGTACAACGAAGAAAAAGTTGATGAAGCAATTGTTTTGCTTAGAGAGATTGACCCTTCTAATGACTTTGATAAAGCGACTGTAAATCGTTACCTAGGTAGCATGTACGCGCAAAAAGAAAAGTATGACGAAGCAATTAAATATTCTAAACAAGCAGTTGCCCCTGATGTTTTAAACTTTGCTGATCAAGAACAAACTCTAAAACTGTTAGGCGATTTATACGCCGGTACTGAAAAGTATCAAGAAGCCAAAAAAGCTTATGTAGCTTGGATGGACTTTACCGGTCAAGAAGATCCTACGGTTTATACGCGTATTGCCCAAGCTAATTTCCAGTTAGAGCAGTTTCGTGATGTTTTTGAACCAGCAGATAAGGCAATTAAACTTCAAAAAGAGCCAAATAAAGGCCCTTTCCAACTAAAACTAGCTGCATACTTTGAACTTAAAGATTATGCAAACATGGTTAAAGTTGGCGAAGAGATTGTTCGTGTATGGCCTGATGATAAAAAAGCTTGGGTTGGTTTAGGTAAATATTACCTACAAACTGAGGATTATTCTAAAGGTTTAGCAACGATGGAAGTTGCTTACAAGAATGGTTACTTTGAAAATGAAGTAGATTATAAAGTCTTGTCTAACTTTTATTCTTTAAACGAGATCCCTTTTAAAGCAGCTGTAACGCTTGAAAAGGCTATTAAAGAAGACAAAGTAAAGCGTACCAAGCAGAATATTAGCGCGATTGCGAGTAACTATCATCGCTCTAAAGATTTAGAAAAAGCTGCTAAGTACTACGAAGAAGCTGCTAAATTTGATGACGACGCTGAGAACTATCGCAAAGCTGGTTCGTTACTTTTACAATCTGAGAAATTTAGTGCCGCTGTTGTTCGTTTGAACAAAGCATTAGAGCTTGGCTCTGATAAAAAGGGTACTATTTACTCAGATTTAGCTGAAGCGTATTACTACCAAGGTAAGTATAAGCAAGCATATGCTGCAATTACTAAAGCTATGGATGACCCTCGCACACGCAAGTTTGCAAAAGGTTGGTCTACATATATTAAAGATAAAGCCGCTCGCAACGGTGTTAAAATTTAATTTTATTTAGCTAAAGCAACTTATAAAAAGCCCCTCTGGGGCTTTTTTTATTGGAACTACTATGTATAAAAAGCTCTCTTTTTCATTATTACTGTGCCTATTTTTAGCTGCATGTTCAAAGCAGCCTCAATCTTATAAGTCATTTGAAGATGCGCAAGTCGCTTTAAAAACTTTAAACATGGCACTTGTACAACCAGGCGCTAAAAAAACCGATAGAATTACTAAAGAGCAATTGGTGTTCTCTGATGCATATTTAGCTAAACGTCATACTATTTATCAGAACTTAATGGGTATGGACCTTAATCTCAATCAAATTGCACAAGTAAACTATTTGGTTATTGCAGAGCGTTTTCCTGAGCGCTATTTTAATTGGCCGGCTCAAGTCGATGTATTAAAAAACATGCTTGCTTTCGAGGACTCAAAAAGTACACCAGATAATGTTATTACTTGGCTTAAGTTAACCCAAGATACGCTAGACAGTGCAAAACAAAGCAATTTAAAGCTGAATAAAATTGAGCTCACATTATTACAAAGCTATGTATTGAGTGCTATAGGAAGTAATGATGCTCAACCAGCACTTAAGAGTCATATAAGAGCTTTTAGCGATTATTTAGCTAGTTATAAGCCCAGAGGCAGTGTTGGTTTAAGAGGGCTTCCAAATGGAACACAGTGGTATCAGAGCAAGCTTAATTACTTTAGTGGCGAAGTACACTCACCGCTAGAATGGGTTACTCTTCTTAATGAAAAAATAAAAGTATCAGAGCATGTAGTATTCGATAGCAAATTGTCTACCTCTCATCAAACATCATTTGTAGTAAAGTACCTCTCGGATGAAAAGTTAATAGAGGGACTTGATTGGCAGTCTGCTTATCTAGACTTACCGGCAATGGCGAGCAATATGAACATGTCCGATAAAGATAACACTCTTATGCTTGCAATGATGGAATCAGATATTGGCATTCATTACCATGCGTGGACTTTGCCACAAGCAAAGGTGAATCTTATGAAACGCTTAGAAATAAGCCAAGAAGAGGCCCAATATTTAGTTGAAGATATATTACTTTATCCTGGACAATCATTTAGCTTTATACAGCAACTGATGTAATAACTTTTAAGTGCGCTCATGATGCGCACTTTGTACATCGTTGAATTGCAGGGTCTTGTTCAAGCAATTTGGCTGATATCTTTTCTTCACAGTCACAGCAGTAACCGTATTGGCCAATTTCTATTTGGCTTACTGCTGCTTCTAGTTTAGTCATGCGATTGATCAAAAGCGCATATTCAGGCCCTAGTTTCTGTGCTGCACAGTCTAACCATTCATTGTTTGCTGTACTGTTTAAAATTTTTATTAAATGCTGGTGTGCCGGATAGGCTGATTGAGAAAGCATAGTTAATATATGCAATTTAACTTGTGCTATTTCATCGTTTAGAATCTTTTGATGATGCATTATCAGTACAACCTTATTAAATTGTCTTTTCGTTATACTGATATTATCTAGATGCTTTAATCTAGCCGTTATGATTTGAATCAAGTTGCGGTGCTTTGGCGTATTTATTTAATACGCTTGCCACATCTTCTTTACTTTTTAAACGTCTGATTTCATCAAATAAATCGATCGCTTGCGGGTATTGGCGTTTAAGGTAACCTAGCCATTGCTTTGTACGAGAAGCAAAGTACTTTACATCTTTTGCAGGGTCTTGATGAATAGCAGAGTGGATTAAGTGATAAATAATATGCTCCCATTGAAGGCCATCATATTGTTCGTTATTTACATGAGCTTTAATTTTTTTTGCTAGATCAGGGTGCGAAAGGGCGCCACGACCAAGCATTAAATCAGTGCATCCACTACGTTTTTGGCAAAGCATCGCGTCTTCAACTTGCCAAATTTCACCATTAGCAACTACGGCAATGTTTTTATCTTTTATTATTGGCGGAATTTTTTCCCAATATGCTGGCGGGTTATAGCCATCACGTTTGGTCCTAGCATGTATAGCTATACTATTTGCGCCCGCACTTACCACAGCATCAACTATTTCTTGGCTATTACTGTCATCATCAAATCCTAAGCGAATTTTTGCACTTACTTCATGTTTATCATCTACAGCGTCTCGGACTGCTTTGATAATAGTGTACATATGATCAGGATCTTTAAGTAGTACAGCGCCTCCTCGACTACGATTTACAGTTTTTGCTGGGCAGCCAAAGTTAAGGTCGACCCCATGAGATCCTAAAGCAATTGCTCTTACTGCATTTTCGGCTAACGGATTTGCTTCTTGGCCGAGCAACTGAACACGCACAGGAGTACCTGCTCGCGTAAATCCATTATTATGTAGTTCAGGGCAAAATCGATGAAAAACCTTGTCAGGTAAGCATGTCTCAACCACTCTTACAAATTCGGTAACGCACAAATCGAACCCACCAATGTCTGTGAGTAATTGGCGCATTTTAAAATCAACGACACCTTCCATAGGCGCTAAAACAAGTTTCATAAGGTGATTAATTCTGATAAAAAACTGGACGCATAGTTTACCTGCAAATCACACATTGATAAATCTGTAATTACCAACCATATTTAACGTAGAAACCGCAAAAGTAAATATTATGAAAATAAATGAAAGTTTTTATTCTTGTACAGGTCTACTTAAGCATACAAGCAATTTAAAATACATTTTTATTGCTGAGATTTACAATACTTGATTAAAGAGAGTCACAAAATGAATACAGTTAAAAAAAATACAATCGCGTTAACTTTAGGTGCAGTAGTTGTTGGCTCTGCAAGCTTTGTATCTGCAGATGTACAGGCTAACCCATTTGAGTTTCAACAATTAGTGACAGGTTACCAACTTGACGCTAAAGAAGGCAAGTGCGGCGAAGGTAAATGTGGCGGCGATGCAAAAGCTAAAACAGAAGGCAAGTGCGGCGAAGGTAAATGTGGCGGCGACGCAAAAGATGCAAAAACCAAAACAGAAGGCAAATGTGGCGAAGGTAAATGTGGCGGCGATGCAAAAGATGCAAAAGCTAAAACAGAAGGCAAGTGCGGCGAAGGTAAATGTGGTGGCGACGCAAAAGATGCTAAAGGCATGAAAGCTAAAGCTGAAGGTAAGTGCGGCGAAGGTAAATGTGGCGGCGACGCAAAAGATACTAAAGGCGCTAAAGCTAAAGCGGAAGGCAAGTGCGGTGAAGGTAAATGTGGCGGCCGTTAATTTCTTATTCTAAATAAGTTATGCTAAAAGGGCCTTAAGGCCCTTTTTTGATAAGTTAGAGGTAGTTATGACACAAGTTCAGAGTACAGATTTCGGGATGGTGGGCCTTGGCCTACGACGAGAAATGCTTGGTGAGCTCCTTGAGCACGTACCTAATCAAGTAGATTTTTTAGAAGTTGCGCCGGAGAACTGGTTAAAACTAGGGGGGCGTTTTAAAAAACAATTTAAAACTTTAACAGATGCAAATAATTTTGTGTGTCATGGATTATCACTGTCTATCGGTTCACCCGAACCATTGGATGTTGAATTTGTTAAATCTTTAAAAGTTTTTTTTGAAGAGAACAATATAAAAATTTATAGTGAGCACTTAAGTTACTGCTCTGGCACCGGGCATATGTATGACTTAATGCCAATTCCGTTCACGCCAGATGCTATTGCACACGTTGTTCCACGTATTAAACAAGTACAGGACATACTTGAGCAACAAATTGCGATAGAAAATGTTTCTTATTATGCCGCTCCTGGGCAGCAGTTATCTGAGCTGGAATTTACAAATACCATTTTAGAGCAAGCAGACTGCAAGCTTTTACTTGATGTGAATAACATTTATGTGAATTCGATTAATCATGGCTATAACGCACAAGCGTTTTTAGCTGGGTTACCCTCTAATCGTATTGCCTATGGGCACGTTGCAGGCCATTATAATGAGGCTGATGACTTAATAGTGGATACACATGGTGCTGATGTCATTGATCCTGTGTGGAAGCTATTGGATAAGGCATATGAAGTGCATGGCGTATTTCCAACCTTGCTTGAGCGCGATTTTAATATTCCTACTATGGATGTGTTAACCAAAGAATTAGATATAATTCATGAGCTACAAGCTAAACACATTACTTCAACTTTTTCAAAACAACGAGCTTAATATAAGCCTTTATAAATATTAAAAGAGTGCCTGGTTATGAGCTTTATTGAAATACAAAACGAATTTATGGCGCATATTCGCGAGCCTAAAAAAAATAATAAGCCCAGCGGTATCGAAGACAGACGTATGGCCATTTATCGCGACCTATTTTTTAATAACATTGAAGGTTTTATATCATCAGGTTTTCCGGTATTAAAAACCTTATACACCGATAAGCAATGGCAGGTACTTGTACGTCAGTTTTTTAGCGAATATGATTGTCATTCGCCGTACTTTTTAGATATAGCAGGGGAGTTTGTTAATTACTTATCTAGTGATTATAAAATGAAAGAATACGATCCTGTGTTTATGCTAGAGCTTGCCCATTACGAATGGGTAGAGCTTGATGTATCGATTGCGCATGAAGATGAGCAAGCGCAAAAATTACAAACAACAGCACTCACTAGTTCTGCTTTGTATTTATCGAAAGCGGCAAGAAATTTAAGTTATCAATTTCCAGTTCAAAATATTAGCAATCACTTTATACCTAAAGAGCCATCAGCCCAGCCTAATTGTTTTGTTGTATATAGAGATGAAGATGATGACGTTCAATTTTTGGCTACCAATGCGATGACTGCTTTATTGCTGTCAATTATCGAGGCAAGTGATGGAGCGACATTTGATGAAGTTTGCCAACAGGTATTAGCTCACGCGCCGCAATTTAATGCAGAGCAAATTGCTCAAGGTGCATTGGTTACCCTTAATGCTATGGTTGAACGCGGTGTCATTGTGACAAAAAATCAAGATTAAGGTCTTTATTGATGATTTTACATCGTCTATCATGACACCCTTATTTGCCGTGCTTAATAAAAGGTTGTACCAATGTCAGATGATAAAGACTTTAAAGATCCGTTCAACGCTACTTACTTTCTTGCTTTCTTAGCTGTATTTGCAGGGATTGGTTGTTTAAATGCAATATTAGGCTGGATCACTAGCTTAACTTAAAATGCATAGCGTTTATTAAGGCTGTTGCTTACTTCAGCCTTGAGTCTCTTTATTTCTTATTACACTCCCTACACTTAATACTTCTTTTATAATAACGCCAAACTCGCAATTAAAGGTTAGTTAAGGTTATAATCACCTGCTTTGTAATATAAACAATTGAGCAGTTAAAATTATGACTCAAGTAACACCAGCAATTATCAAAAACAGCATAACTACAATTGCTGATTATCCAAAAGCGGGCATCATGTTTCGCGATGTAACCACTTTAATGGCAAATCCAGAAGCCTTTAAAGCAACTATTGACGCGTTTATCGCTGAATATAAAGATCAGGGTTTTACTAAAATAATTGGCACAGAATCACGTGGCTTTATTTTTGGTGCGCCATTGTCTTACGCGTTAGGTATTCCGTTTATTCCAGTACGTAAACCAGGTAAGTTACCACGCGAAGTTATTCGTCAAGATTACTTACTTGAATACGGTGAAGACACGCTAGAACTGCACGTTGATGCAATTGTACCTGGCGATAAAGTATTACTAGTTGATGACTTGTTAGCAACTGGTGGCACAATTGAAGCCACTGCTAAATTAGTTCATAAACTAGGTGGCGAAGCCACAGATGCTGCATTTGTTGTATCATTACCTGAACTTGGTGGCGAGCAGCGCATCAAAAAAATGGGTATTAAAATCCTAAAATTGGTTGAATTCGAAGGCGAGTAATCGATGAGTTATCAGGTTCTAGCGAGAAAATGGCGTCCTCAAACCTTTCATGAATTGGTTGGGCAGTCTCATGTTAAGCAAGCGCTTGTAAATGCGCTTACACAAAATAGACTGCATCACGCTTATTTATTCACTGGAACCCGCGGTGTAGGTAAAACGACCATTGCACGTATTTTTGCTAAAAGCTTAAATTGCGACGAAGGTATATCTGCAAATCCGTGTGGTCAATGTAGCAGCTGTTTAGATATAGAAGCAGGGCGCTACATTGATTTACTCGAAATAGATGCGGCTTCTCGAACCAAAGTAGAGGACACCCGCGAAATACTCGATAACGTTCAATATGCGCCAACGCGTGGACGTTATAAAGTATATCTAATCGATGAAGTTCACATGCTCTCAAAGCACAGTTTCAATGCACTTTTAAAAACGCTTGAAGAACCACCAGAGCATGTGAAATTTTTATTAGCGACGACCGATCCTCAAAAGTTACCCGTTACTATTTTATCTCGCTGTTTGCAATTTAACTTAAATGCGTTATCGCAAAGTGAAATTAAAACACAGCTTGAACACGTACTTACTCAAGAGCAGCTTAGCTTTGATACCGATGCACTTAGTATTATTTCAAAAGCCGCTGATGGCAGTATGCGTGATGCACTTAGCTTAACCGACCAAGCTATTGCGCAAACAAATGGTGATATTAATAATCAAGCAGTACAAACTATGCTTGGTTTAATGGATACCCATTACAGCCAAAGCTTGCTTGCAGCATTACTTGCTCAAGATGGTGCTGCATTAATGGATGAAATTGCACAAGTGGCAAGTCGTAATCCTAATTATGTGGCATTGCTTGATGATTTAATTGCACTTACGCATTTGACTCAACTAACCCAGTTAGTGCCAGAAGCGGCAGGGCTTGATGAAAAAAATGTAGATTATATTGCTCATGTTGCACAGCATACGAGCCCACAGCAAATTCAAGTTTATTATCAGTTGCTGTTAAATGGTAAAAAAGATTTACAATGGGCACCAGAGCCTCGCTTAGGTTTTGAAATGATCATGCTAAGACTATTAGCATTTAAGCCTACAGACGCTCAACAAAGTGTACCTATAGTTAATGAAGAGCCGGCTCAAAATAAGCAAGGCCGAGCAAGTGCACTGCGAGATATATTAAATAAAAATAAAACACCGCAAAATAGCTTATCAAGTGCTAGCCGTGAGCAGGTAAGCAATGCCTTGCCGGTTAATAATACCGAACAACCAAAACCAGTTGAATCAGCGCCAACGATTGCCACTGAAATATCTAATGATGAAGTCGCAGAAAGTAAAAATGAACCAGCGAATGATGCAGTAGAGCAACCGGTTCAACAAACAGAAAACACTCCTGAACAACAAGTCTCAGTTAATGAGCAACCACAAGCTAATGTTGTTTCGGATGATCAAGCCCAGCGTCAAAGTGAAGATGAAGCTTATATGCAACACAGCGATGCTGAACAAACGTTAGCCTCGCAGTTTGACGATATAATGAGTAGCGCTGTAGATCAGGGCTTTAACCCTGCTACTAAGACAAATTCAGATCCTTCATTAGAGCTTGCAGCTAATCAAAATGTAACTACACCAATTGCCGAGCAAGAAGCGCAAGCTCAATCGGCCATTGCCCGTATTTTACGTGACAGAAACATATCGGGTGCAGGTAGGTTATCAAGTAAGAATACAAATACATCTGCGAGTAATCTAGCAGCACAACCAAGCCAAGCACCTGCTAAAAAGCCTGAACAGCATCCAAGAATGCCTAAAGCCCAAAGTGTTCATCAAGGTAGTGCAGATACAAGTGCAAGTGAGCTTAATGGCCCTTCAAGCACTGCGTCTGGCGATACCCCTCCTTGGGCAACTGATAGCGCAGGTGAGAGTGAAAAAAAGCATGAGCTCCCAGTAACAGGGGGCCAAACCCAGGTACATAGTCAATCCAGCACAAAGCCAGCTAATAAGATTGATTTTAAAGCAAAGCACCAAACAATTACCGAAAATTTAGCGCCAGAATTACTTGAGCAAATAAACCCTCAAAAAGCGCCCGAAATAGTGCCAGAGGAAGTAAGTATTCCTGCGCCTGATGATTTTCAAAGCCCAATTAGTGAAATTAGATTTGCACATCAACAAGATGAATGGGCTTATTTAATTAAACGTATGGGGCTGGGTGGTCGTATGCGCCAATTTGCACTGCATTCAATATTTACCAAGCAAGGCAACAGTTTACATATAGATGTTGATGAATCACAAAAGCATTTAGATACACCGATGCTTCGCCAAAGATTAGATGCGGCACTGTCGAGTATTTATGAGCATAACGTGTCGTTAAGTATTAATTTTGCTAAGGGAGTTATTGACTCTCCTTATCTTATTCAGCAAAAAATTGATGCAGGTCGTCATCAACAAGCAATCGATGTGATCACATCTGACGAAAACATAGTACAATTTCAGCAAGTATTTAGCGCCGAAATCGACGAAAACAGTATTCAGGCATTGTAATTACTTACAATCGCCCTTATGTTCATGTTAATTAATGTATTAAAAGAAAGAGAGAAAGTTATGTTTAAAGGTGGAATGGGCAACATGATGAAGCAAGCGCAGCAAATGCAAGATCGCATGCAAAAAGCCCAAGACGAAATTGCAACATTAGAAGTTGTTGGCGAAGCCGGTGCCGGTTTAGTTAAAGTAACCATGCTTGGTAACCACAACGTACGTCGTGTTCAGCTTGATGAAAGCCTAATGGAAGACGACAAAGACATGATTGAAGACTTACTTGCAGCAGCATGTAACGATGCTGTACGCCGTGTTGCAGAAGAAACACAAGAGCGCATGGGTAAAGTAACTGGCGGTATGCAATTACCACCAGGTATGAAAATGCCGTTTTAAGTAAATAATGCAACTTTCAGATAGTTTAAATCAGCTTATAGAAGCACTGCGCTGCCAACCGGGCATTGGTCCAAAGTCAGCGCAACGTATTGCTTTTCACTTGCTTGAGCGCGACCGTAAAGGGGGCACTCAGCTTGGTAATGCACTCACTAAAGCAATGACAGCGATAGGGCATTGTCAGTCTTGTCGTACTTTTTGCGAACAAGCTCAGTGCGACATTTGTTTAAGTACAAAGCGTCAAGACAGCGGCATATTATGTGTTGTTGAATCGCCTACTGATGTGCTTGCCATTGAGCAAACGGGTCAGTACTTAGGGCTATACTTTGTTTTAATGGGTCATTTATCGCCAATTGACGGTATCGGCCCTAAAGAAATTGGCTTAGATGTTCTAGAGCAAAAACTTGCTCAAGGCGGTATTAATGAGGTTATTTTAGCGACTAACCCTACCGTTGAAGGCGATACTACAGCTCATTATATTGCTCAGCTTTGTCATAAATATAAAGTAGGTGCTTCGCGTATTGCTCACGGTATTCCTGTGGGGGGCGAGCTTGATTTAGTAGATGGTAGAACGCTTATGCATGCTTTTAGCGGCAGGCGTTTAGTTACACAAGACTAATTCTAAGCCACTATTTGAAAACAAACTGTAAAAGCCTACATGATTAAATTATGTAGGCTTTTTTGTTTTTAAGGTAAGCTTAGAGGTGGCCTGTTATGTTTTATTCTTGTAGGCTATCTATCTAATTAGTAAGGAACACAATGAAAGATAATCAACCCTACCAAGGTACATTGCTGGGTAGTAAGCGTTTTTTACCGCTTTTTATTACGCAGTTTTTCTCAGCGATAAACGATAACGTGTATAAGCAATCAGTGCTTATTCTATTGATATTTCAGGCTGCAACGCTTGCTGATGGCGCACTTTATTCAAATATTGCTGCTGGGTTATTTATCCTACCTTTCTTTTTATTTTCAGGGATGGCGGGGCAGCTAGCTGAAAAAACAGAAAAATCCAAACTAATCAGAATCGTAAAGCTATGTGAAATCCCTATTATGGTTGTAGGGGCTGTCTCTATTTTAACGCAGTATGTTTGGCTGATGTTAGCCACCGTATTTTTAATGGGCGTACAAAGTACGTTTTTTGGTCCATTAAAATACTCTATTTTACCGCAGCACGTAGCCCCTAATGAATTAACAAAAGCGAATGGCTTGGTTGAATCAGGCACGTTTGTAGCAATATTAATTGGTACAATTTTTGGCACCTATTATATTACTCAATCAGTAGGGCCTACGCTTATAAGTATTGCCGTATTAGTACTGGCCGTTATGGGGTATGTGAGCAGTCGCTTTATACCCATTAGTGAGGCAAACGAGCCTAACTTAAAATTTACCTATAATATATTTTCATCCACAAAAAACGTATTTTCAGCACTTAATTCGCAAACAGAATCGGTTGGTAAATCAGTACTTGGGATCAGTTGGTTTTGGTTAATTGGCGCAATTGTTTTAACCTCCTTACCAAATTATGTAAAACACACAATGGGCGGGGATGAACTGGTAGTAACTAGTGCACTCGTTGTGTTTTCACTAAGTATTGCTATTGGTTCGTTATTGTGTGAAAAGCTTTCTCGCTCTCGAATAGAATTAGGCATTGTGCCTTTTGGCGCTATTTTAATTACCTTGTTTTTATTCTTACTGAGCCAAGAGAGCGCTATTAGCTCTTATTTACCTCAAAACCTTGAATTATTGACGCTTGAGCAGTTATTAGAAACAGGCGACATGTTGTGGCATTTTGTATGGATGGCAGGCATTGGCATTGGCTCTGGTTTTTATACTGTACCGTTGTATGCGCTTATTCAACAGCGTACTGAAGAGTCGAGTCGCTCACGTGTTATAGCGGCTAACAATGTATTAAATGCGTTGTTTATGGTGGGCAGTGCTGTTTTAAGTATTGTAACGTTGTCTATTCTGGAGTGGAGTATTTCAGAACTACTACTGTTACTAGCTGGGCTAAACTTACTTATCTCTGTTTATATTTATACCAAAGTACCAGAGTTCTTTTTACGATTTATTATATATATTTTAGCTATTTGTATGTACCGAGTGCGCACAAAAGGTGAGAGTAATATTCCAGATGAAGGCGCTGCCGTTATAGTGTGTAATCACGTGAGCTTTGTCGATTGGATGTTTATTTTAGCAGCATCACCAAGGCCTATCCGATTTATGGTATTTGCCCCTATTTATTATTCGCCAGCCCTACATTGGTTATTTAAAATGGCCAAAGCTATTCCCATTAACAGTGAAAAAACCAATCCGGAAGCGTTTAAAAAAGCGTTTGACGAAGTAGCCGCTGCGCTTAATAAAGGCGAACTTGTTGGTATTTTCCCTGAAGGAAAGCTGACTAGTGATGGCTCAGTGGATATTTTTCGCCGCGGAATAGAGCGTATTATTGAACGCTCACCTGTGCCCGTTATTCCTGTGCATTTAGGGGGCTTGTGGGGAAGTATGTTTAGCCGAAAAGCTAAGTGGCAACTACCCAGATTAAAATGGTCTTTAGTGTCGGTTGCAGTGGGTGGACCGATTGCAGCTGACAAAGTAGTAGCAGACGATTTACGTGAGCAAGTATTGGCTTTAAAAGCGCTTTATTCAAAAGATAGTGACTAATTTAATGCTGAACTTAATAGATAACTCAACATCGCAAACACCTTCAGAACCACACATTATAGTTGATGACTTTGTAGTGCCTAAATGCGCTGGGTTTATTGAAATATTATATCAAGATGACGATATTTTACTGATCAATAAACCCAGTGGGTTATTAAGTTTGTCGGGTAAAAACCCGCTTAACTGGGACTCAGTACATTACCGTTTAGTGCATGGTCAAAAAGGGTTAACAGCCGCTTTTGCTGAGGCTAAGTTACCGCATCGGTTAGATTTGGGTACATCGGGCATTATGATTGTCGGATTAAACGCCAAAGCATCCAAGCATCTTAATATACAGTTTCAGGCGCGTACTATTCAAAAGCGTTATGTAGCCATGCTCGAAGGGATCTTGGCTGTTGATAAGGGGTCAATTACTGCGCCAATAGCAAAGGATAAGCTGCTTTTTCCGCGAGTTAAAATTTGCCAAGCGACGGGCAAAGTAGCGGTGAGTGAATACAGTGTGCTTGAGCGGCTTAAACAACCGTGCAGAACCTTAGTGCAATTTACGCCCGTTACCGGACGTACCCATCAACTACGAATACACAGCCAGTTTATAGGGCACCCAATTTTAGGCTGTGATTTATATAAAAGTGCACAAAGTGAGTACATGGCAGGGCGCTTACAATTACATGCCAGCGATTTATATTTTGAACACCCAACAACAAGCGAAAAGATTCATATTAATTGTCCGCACCCATTTTAGATAAACGAGATATTCTATTTTTTCGTTTCACCTTTTTTTGATTTTTCCCTTGAAGTTCTAACACCTCACCCCATATTAAGTGCATAACGCAGACACTTTGCAAATTGGAGATATATAAATGACTGCAGCACAAAAAGAAACATTAGGCTTTCAAACAGAAGTAAAACAATTATTAAACTTAATGATTCATTCTCTTTATTCTAATAAAGAAATATTTTTACGCGAACTTGTGTCAAACGCATCAGATGCGGCAGACAAGTTACGCTTTTTAGCGCTATCTCAAGGCGACCTTTATCAAGGTGATGCCGATTTACGTGTTCGTATTAGCGCAGATAAAGAAGCAAATACAATTACCATTTCTGATAATGGTATTGGTATGACACGCGATGAAGTAATTAGCTCGCTAGGTACTATTGCAAAGTCAGGTACTGCTGAGTTTTTCAAAAACTTAACAGGGGATCAAAGTAAAGATTCACAGTTAATTGGTCAATTTGGTGTTGGTTTTTACTCAGCATTTATTGTTGCCGATTTAGTAACTGTTCGTACACGTAAAGCGGGTGAAACAACAGCTTACGAGTGGGAATCTCAAGGTGAGGGCGAATACACGCTTCAAGAAATTGAAAAAGAAGGCCGTGGTACCGACATTATTTTACATCTTCGTGATGAAGAAAAAGAATTTGCTGACGATTACCGCCTGCGCGGCATTGTTACTAAATACTCAGATCATATTTCAACACCTGTACAAATGTTTAAAGCAGAAGTACCAGAGTCTGAAGGCGAAGACGGCGAAAAAATTCCAGCAGTACCAGGTGAATGGGAAAGCATTAACCGTGCAACTGCATTGTGGACGCGTGATAAGTCAGAGCTTTCTGATGAAGAATATAAAGAGTTTTACAAGCACGTAAGCCACGACTGGGAAGATCCACTTAGCTGGGCACATAATAAGGTTGAAGGTAAAACTGAATACACGAGCCTTTTATACATCCCTAAAAAAGCACCTTTCGATTTATGGAACCGTGAACGTCAAAGTGGCTTAAAACTTTACGTACAACGTGTATTTGTAATGGATGATGCTGAGCAGTTCATGCCAAGCTACCTTCGTTTTGTGAAAGGTTTACTAGATTCAAACGATTTACCACTAAACGTATCTCGTGAAATTCTACAAGATAACAAAGTAACGCAAGCTATTCGTAAAGGGTGTACATCGCGCATTATTAAAATGCTTGAGCGTATGGCTAAAAACAAAGCTGACGATTACCAAGTATTTTGGAATGAGTTTGGCCAAGTAATGAAAGAAGGCCCAGCTGAAGATGCGGCAAATAAAGAAGCCGTATGTAAGCTACTACGCTTTTCGTCTACTCATACTGATTCAGAAACGCAAGATGTGTCGCTTGAGCAATATGTTGAGCGCATGAACGAAGGTCAAGATAAAATTTATTATGTAGTAGCTGATACATTTACTTCTGCGAAAAACTCACCGCATTTAGAGATTTTCCGCAAAAAAGGTATTGAAGTATTACTACTAAGTGACCGTGTTGATGAGTGGATGATGAGCCACTTAACTGAATTTGCTGATAAGCAACTACAGTCAATTACACGTGGTGATTTAGATTTAGGTAAGCTGGACGACGAAGAAACTAAAAAAGCGCAAGAAGAGTCTGAAAAAGAGATGGCAGGCCTTGTTGAACGTATTAAAACAGCACTAGGTGATGACGTTAAAGAAGTGCGCTTTACGCACCGCTTAACAGACTCTCCAGCATGTGTTGTAAGCGACGACAATGACATGAGCTCACAAATGCAAAAGCTAATGGAATCTGTTGGTCAAGCAGCCCCTGAAGCTAAACCTGTGTTTGAGCTAAACCCTGAGCATCAACTTGTTAAGCATTTGAATGACGAACAAGATGAAGATAAGTTTTCACAGTGGTCACATGTTTTATTAGACCAAGCATTACTTGCAGAACGCGGTACACTTAAAGATCCAACAGGATTCGTTACTCGCTTAAACAAGCTAATGCTTGAACTAAGTAAGTAGTTAACTACTTATTTAGTTAATAAAAGTATAAATTATATACTTTAAATAAAAGGGAACGTGTGTTCCCTTTTTTAATGCGCTGTAAATACATCAACAACTCATCAATTAGTATAAGTTGCTTGAGTATCTGCGGCGCTTGTGGAAGAATTCAGGCTTTAAAATAAATATCCATACTAGGGGACAATAATATGCGCATTATTCTTTTGGGCGCGCCGGGTGCAGGTAAAGGTACTCAAGCTCAGTTTTTAATGGACAAATACGGTATTCCACAAATTTCTACTGGCGATATGTTACGTGCGGCAATTAAAGAAGGCACACCACTAGGCCTAGAAGCAAAAAAAGTAATGGATGCTGGTCAACTAATTTCTGACGATATTATTATTGGTTTAGTAAAAGAGCGTATTACTAAAGCTGATTGTGAGAAAGGTTTTTTACTTGATGGCTTCCCACGCACAATTCCTCAAGCTGATGCGATGAAAGAAAATGGCGTAGTGGTTGATCACGTTATTGAATTTGACGTGGCTGACGAAGTGATTGTTGAACGTATGGGCGGACGTCGTGTTCATCCTGGTTCTGGTCGTGTTTACCATATTGTATATAATCCACCAAAAGTGGAAGGTAAAGACAACGAAACTGGGGAAGACTTAATTGTTCGCGCTGATGATACTGAAGAAACAGTACGTAAACGTTTAGGTATTTATCACGAGCAAACTATGCCATTAGTTGATTACTACCAAGCAGAAGCTGCTGCTGGTAATACTCAATACCACAAACTAGATGGTACACAAGCTGTTGAAGCTGTAAGTTCACAACTTGGTGAGCTTTTAGGTTAATTATAAAAGCACATTAAAAAACCGCCAATTGGCGGTTTTTTGTTTTAAGGTTGTTTAGCATTGCTTAATCAGTGCTATTTAATCGGCTTTAAAGCGTTTTAAGTTTCTCAATTACGCTGTTGTATTCTGGTTCAGTTGAAAGGCTACTAACTAATTGTTTATAAATGACGTTATGGCTTTCATCTAAAATAAATACCGTTCGCGTTAATAAGCCCATATCTTTAATAATCAATCCGTATTTTTGGCCAAAATCGCGCCAAACAGAATCTGATAACGTAGTGATTTTATCGATATTTTCAGCTTTGCAAAAACGCTTTTGAGCAAATGGTAAATCAGCACTAATTGTTAGCATTACAACACTTGGAAATTGCGAGGCTACTTTTTCATTAAAATGCTTAGTTTGCAGGCTGCAAATACCTGTATCAAGACTTGGCACTACACTTATCAATACAGCTTGGCCTTTGTAATCCTCAAGTGTCACAGGGATGAAGTTGTCATCAACTACTTTGAAATTTGGCGCACTATCACCTACTGAGACACCTTTGCCTAATAAAGTGACTGGTTTGCCTTGTGCAGATACTTTTCCTATGTCTAGCGTGTTTTCTGGGTAATCGGCTGCAATAGCCACAGAGCAAAATGCGCTCAAAGCAAAGGTAAGTGAACGTAACATAAGGTATTTCCTTTTAAATTAACGCAATGGGCGTCAGTGTATTATACTGCGCTATAGTAACCAAGAGATTATACCGCCCTAATGAAGTTGGGATTAGTTCTGCAATATAAAAATTGTAACTGTGCTAAACTTTGATTAACATGAAGTTATAAAATATATCTTCAATAATAAAAATAAAAACCATCATAAAATGATTTTAATGCTCATTACTGGTTAGAAACAGAGAGATAATATGTCAACATCGGTACTAATATGTGATGACTCAAAATTAGCTAGGCGTCAGCTAGCTCGTTCATTACCTGAAGATTGGGATATTAAAGTTGAATTTGCACTCGACGGCGTTGATTGCATAAAGCAAATAAAGTTAATTGAACCAGAAATACTTTTTCTCGATTTAAATATGCCTGAAATGGATGGGTATGAAGTATTAATCGCTATGAAAGAACAGGGGCTAAACATACTCACGGTTGTTGTCTCTGGTGATATACAGCCAAGTGCACATCAAAGAGTACTTGAACTTGGTGCTATCAATTTCATTCAAAAACCATGCTCCCCCGAAAAACTAGCCAGCATAATTGAACATCATGGGATTAAAGATAAAGCCATGCGTGAGCGTCTCTCTCATTCGCTTGGAGAGCAAGTCGACCCTGATGTTCGGGATATATACCAAGAGCTAACTAACGTTGCTATGGGACAGGCTGGGGATTTACTTGCACGTCTTCTTAATGTGTTCGTAGAGCTACCAATTCCTAATGTGAATATTTTGGAAGTTAATGAACTCGATATGGCGCTGCAGTCTATAGATAATAATGCAGCTACATCGGGTGTGTGTCAGGGCTTTATTGGCGGTGGCATTTCGGGCGAGGCGCTATTACTTTTAAATGATTCAAGCTTTAAAGAAATAGCTTCTTTGATGAATTATGACGGCGAGTTAAACGATAAAATTGAACTTGAGCTGCTTATGGATATTAGTAATATTTTGATAGGCGCTATTTTAACGGGTCTTTCAAAACAGCTCGATATGTCATTTAGCCAAGGGCACCCAATAGTACTTGGCCAACACAGAGATGTGTCTGAGCTGGTTAAATCAAACAAGTCACGTTGGCAACGCACCCTTGCTATAGAGATTAGTTACGGTATTGAAAACCATGATATAAATTGCGACCTCATGCTGTTATTTACTGAAGATTCACTTAAAACTTTGAAGTATAAAGTTGCTTACCTATTAGAAGATTAAGTTATGGCTGCAGATTTAGAAATGAATGAGATCCATTGGTTAATGGATATGTTTAATACCGTTGATGTAGGCCTTGTAGTACTTGATAGAGATTATAAGGTGTGTGTATGGAATGGTTTTATGGAAAACCATTCAGGGCTTCTACCAAGCGCAGTAAAAGATAAAGACCTATTTGATTTATTTCCAGCAATAGACGAAAAATGGTTTAGAAGTAAATCAGAATCGGTTTTTGTTTTAAAAAACCGCTCTTTTACGATTTGGGAGCAGCAGCCATACATTTTTAGGTTTAAAAATTATCGACCTATTACTGGTAAAGCTGATTACATGTATCAAAATGCAACATTTATCCCTCTTACAAATACGATGGGCGAAGTTAGCCATATTTGTATTATTTTGTATGATGTAACAGATGTCGCGGTAAATAAAAAAGAGCTTGAAGAGTTAAACAAAAAATTAGAACAAGTAAGTCAAACAGATAGCTTAACGCAGCTTGCAAACCGTGGACATTGGGAAGGTACATTGCGCCAAGAGTTTTTGAGAGTTAAGCGAAGTGGTGGCTGTAGTACATTATTAATGTTTGATATTGATCACTTTAAAAAAATAAATGATGAATACGGACATAGCTGCGGTGATGAAGCGCTCCGTCATTTATCTAACTTACTACGTACGACGCTGCGCGAAACTGATGTTGCAGGGCGTTATGGCGGTGAAGAGTTTGCAGTGACATTACTTGATACAGATAAAGAAGGCGCTTTTGTATTTGCTGAGCGCTTAAGGGTACTGATTGAAACTAACCCTGTTAAGTATAAACACTTTGAAATAACAATGACGGTAAGTATAGGGCTAGCTGGTAACAGTAATGATTTTAAAAATCATGAGCGCTGGATAGAGGCTGCAGATAAAGCATTGTACCAATCTAAAAATACAGGGCGAAATAAAGTAATAGCCTACGAAGATATAAAAAATGACGCTTAAGCGTCATTTTTTATATCCAGAATTTAGAGTTAAATAATAGGGTTGTTTGTATAGTCAGCTAAGCCAACCAGCACAACAAATTTTTATTATCCCCTATTGTTACTCAGTTGTGTGTCGAGAGTCATCGGTTGGACACTGACCAATTATAGAGACCTCACCACAATTTGACTCTTGTTCAAGTTTTACTTTAAACCCCCATAATCTGTAAAGATGCTTAATTACTTCTTTGTGCGAGTTTGCTAAAGGAATATTATTATGGGGTACATAGCGTAAGGTTAGTGAACGGTCACCTCTAATATCAACATCATACACTTGAATGTTAGGCTCATGATTACTCAAGTTGTACTGCGCTGAGAGGGCTTCTCTCACTGCTTTATAGCCGTTGTCGTTATGTATTGCGCCAATTTCTAAATGGGGATTATTAGTATGATCAATAATAGTAAATAATTTAAAATCACGAATTAACTTCGGCGATAAAAACTGGCTAATAAAACTCTCATCTTTAAAGTTTTCCATTGCAAAATGCAGTGTATCTAGCCAATTACTGCCTGCATATTCAGGGAACCAGCGTTTATCTTCTTGTGTTGGGTGCTCACATATTCTGCGAATATCAACCATCATATTAAAGCCTAAAGCATATGGGTTAATGCCTGAATAATGCTTACTGTTATAAGGTGGCTGATAAACTACGTTGGTGTGGCTTTGTAAAAATTCTAACATAAACGAGTCGGTGAGCTTTCCCTCATCATATAAGTGATTAAGGATAGTGTAATGCCAAAATGTTGACCAACCTTCGTTCATTACTTGAGTTTGCTTTTGTGGGTAAAAATATTGTGAAATTTTACGTACAATACGTATAACTTCTCGTTGCCAAGAGTCGAGTAATGGGGCGTTTTTTTCAATAAAATACAAAATATTTTCTTGGGGTTCAGAAGGAAAATGGCGGACTTTCTTTTTGGTTTCTTGCTGTTGCTCAGGAATAGTCCGCCATAATTCGTTTACTTGCGATTGAAGGTAGTCTTCACGCTCTTGTTGGCGTTTTTGTTCTTCAAATAACGATATTTGTTGTGGACGTTTGTAGCGATCGACTCCGTAATTCATTAATGCATGACATGAGTCGAGCAGGGCTTCTACTTGTGTAATACCGTGCTTTTCTTCACAGCGACTTATGTAGTTTTTAGCAAATACCAAGTAATCAATAATTGAGCCAGCATCGGTCCAGGTTTTAAATAAATAGTTACCTTTAAAAAATGAGTTATGTCCGTAACATGCATGTGCCATTACAAGCGCTTGCATAGGTAGGGTATTTTCTTCCATTAAGTACGCAATACAAGGGTCTGAATTTATCACTATTTCGTAAGCGAGACCCATTTGTCCGCGCTTATAATTTTGCTCTGTTTGAATGAACTTTTTACCGTAAGACCAATGGCTGTAGCCAATAGGCATGCCAACGCTTGAATAAGCATCCATCATCTGCTCTGCGGTTATCACTTCAATTTGATTAGGGTAGGTGTCTAACCTGTAGTGAGCTGCAACACGGGCAATTTCACCTTGGTACTCATCTAATAAATCAAAGGTCCAATCTGGGCCATCACTCAATCGTTTATCATTCATAATGCTACCTCGCTTTTGGCTATGCAGAGTTTTGCTGTTGACGACCTTTTTTAAATAGCTCCCTAAAAATTGGGTAAATATCTTCAACGCTTTGAATATGCTGTATGGCGAAATTATTATGGCTGTGTGTTATAGATTCATATTCGCGCCATAGGCTTTGATGAGCACGAGTGGTTATTTCAATATAAGCAAAATAGCGTACTGCGCTTAAGAGCTTATTACGTAAAATTTCACCACACTGCGGGGTGTCGTCCGCCCAGTTATCGCCATCAGAGGCTTGTGCGGCGTATACATTCCACTCGTTTGCGTGATAACGCTCTTTTATTATTTCGTTCATTAATTTAAGTGCGCTTGAAACAATAGTGCCGCCAGTTTCTTGGGAATAAAAAAACTCTTGCTCGTCTACTTCTTTTGCTTGTGTGTGGTGGCGAATATAAACAACGTCTATGTCTTTATAGCTGCGTGTTAAAAATTGATAGAGCAAAATATAAAAGCGCTTTGCCATGTCTTTTGTTGGCTGATCCATTGAGCCTGACACATCCATAATACAAAACATTACCGCTTTGCTGGTGGGGTGAGGGCGCTTTTCGTAATTACGAAAACGTAAATCGTAGTTATCAATAAACGGGACCGATTTAATTTGTAGTTTTAATGCTGCAATTTCTTTTTGTAATAAAGCAATTGCCGCTTTATCGTTATGTGGACCAGCAAGCAGCAGAGCAAGTTGTTCTTCGAGCTCTTTTAAACGGCGTTTTTTACCTGCACTCATGGCAACACGCCGTGCAAGCGAGCCTTGTAATGAGCGGACAATATCAATATTGCTAGGCATACCATCACTACAAAACCCTGCGCGGTGGGTTTTCATTTGCACTAACTTATCAAGCTGGTTCTCTTGTAAGTTAGGAAGTTCTAAATCTTCAAACAGTAAATCAAGGTATTCATCTTTTGATATTGAAAATACAAACTCATCTTGCCCTTCGCCCGAATCGCTGGCGTCACCTTCACCGGCACCGCCGCCTTGTCCGCCTTTAGGGCGCTCAATTTTATCACCTGTAGAAAACTGATCGTTACCAGGGTGAATTTGTTCTCTATTCCCGCCTTGCCCTTGATGGAATGTAGGTTCGCTGATATCGCGTTGTGGAATAGAAATACTCTCACCAGAGCTTGAATCAGTAACGCTGCGTTTGTTAATCGCATCTGAAACCGCTTCTTTAATTTGTTTTTTATAGCGCCTAATAAAGCGCTGGCGATTAAGCGTACTTTTATTTTTTCCGTTTAAACGCCTATCTATAAAATGCGCCATATTGACCTCCTATATACTACGACTATGAAGGTTATTGCGATTTTCTAACCCGTAAATACCACTCAGAAAGCAAGCGAACTTGTTTTTGTGTATAGCCTTTTTCGACCATACGGTTCACAAAGTCTTCGTGCTTTTGCTGATCCTCTGCAGACGTTTTAGTATTAAACGAAATAACAGGGAGTAAATCTTCGGTATTAGAGAACATTTTTTTCTCAATTACCGTGCGTAATTTTTCGTAGCTTGTCCATAGTGGGTTTTTACCGTTGTTGTGTGCACGGGCACGCAGTACAAAGTTCACTATTTCATTACGAAAATCTTTAGGATTGGAAATTCCTGCTGGCTTTTCTATTTTTTCAAGTTCGGCATTAAGTGCCTCGCGGTCAAATAGTTGTCCGGTATCGGGGTCTCGATATTCTTGGTCTTGTATCCAAAAATCAGCATAAATAACATAACGGTCAAAAATATTTTGTCCGTATTCTGAGTACGATTCTAAATAAGCGGTTTGCAGTTCTTTACCTATAAACTCAACATATTGTGGAATTAAATAGCCTTTTAAAAAGCTTAAATAACGCTCTTCTATTTCACTTGAAAATTGCTCGCGCTCTATCTGTTGCTCAAGCACATAAAATAAGTGCACCGGATTTGCAGCAACCTCAGTGGTATCAAAGTTAAACACGCGGGATAAGATTTTAAACGCAAAACGAGTAGATAATCCCGTCATACCTTCATCAACCCCTGCGTAATCACGATACTCTTGATACGATTTTGCCTTAGGGTCGGTGTCTTTTAGGGTCTCGCCATCGTATACCCGCATTTTAGAATAGATACTTGAATTTTCTGGCTCTTTTAAACGTGATAGCGTCGTAAATTGCGCCAATGTCTTAAGTGTACCCGGTGCACATGGCGCGTTGTATAGCTCGCTGTGTTCAAGTAATTTGTCGTAAATTTTAATTTCTTCAGTTACACGTAAGCAATAAGGGACTTTTACAATATAAACACGGTCTAAAAATGCTTCGTTGTTTTTATTGTTTTTAAAGGTTTGCCACTCAGACTCATTCGAGTGAGCGAGGATCATGCCATTAAAGGGCAGGGCACTAATACCTTCTGTGCCGTTATAGTTACCTTCTTGGGTTGCAGTAAGTAAAGGATGCAGCACTTTAATAGGCGCTTTAAACATTTCTACAAATTCCATCAGCCCTTGGTTAGCTAAACATAAAGAGCCCGAATAGGCGTATGCATCAGGATCGTTTTGGGCAAAGTGCTCAAGCTGGCGAATATCGACCTTACCCACTAGCGCCGAAATATCCTGGTTGTTTTCATCTCCAGGTTCTGTTTTGGCAATGCCTATTTGGTTTAAAATAGAAGGGTAGCGCTTAACTACTCTAAACTGGCTAATATCACCATTGAATTCTTTTAAGCGTTTTCCAGCCCAAGGCGACATAATGGTTTTTAAGTAGCGCGGTTTAATACCGTATTCTTGCTTTAGTACGTCGGCGTCCTCTATTGGGTCAAATAATGCAAGGGGATGGTCGTTTACCGGAGAGCCTTTAATTGAATAAATAGGCACTTGTTGCATTAAATATTTTAGTTTTTCAGCAATGGATGATTTACCCCCACCAACAGGTCCAAGTAAATAAAGCACTTGTTTGCACTCTTCAAGCCCTTGGGCGGCGTGTTTTAAATAAGAAACTATTTGCTCAATGGCGTCTTCCATACCATAAAAATCAGCAAAGGCAGGGTAGCGCGCAACTACTCTATTTGAAAATAACCTGCTTAGTCGTGCATCCGTTGCGGTATCTACCATGTGTGGTTCGCCAATCGCCATGAGTAGGCGTTCTGGTGCGCTGGCGTAGGCAGACTTATCGGTTTTACAAATCTCAAGAAATTCAGCGATACTGTATTCTTCTTCTTGTGCCGCTTCGTATCGTGCTTGGTAATGCTCAAAAATCGTCATAATAACCTCCGAAACCCGCTGTAAAAAGGTGCTTACCTTTTAAAGTCTAGTCACGAATGTGTATTTTTGTGCAATAAAATTAAAAATTTAAGTGAAAAAAGATCATGTTACTAAAAGCGTTTTATTAAATGGTGAGGCGCTTAGGTGTGATAAACAAGAAACAAAAAAAGACGCCTAAGCGTCTTTTTAACATTAGCGTTTAAAGGCTAATTAAGCGAAGTTAGCGTTCGCGAATTCCCAGTTAACAAGCGACCAAAAACCTTTAAGGTAATCTGGACGAACGTTACGGTAATCAATGTAGTAAGCGTGTTCCCATAAATCCACTGTAAGGATTGGAGTAACGCCATCATCAGTTAATGGTGTAGCAGCGTTAGATGTATTAACGATGTCTAGTGAACCATCAGCAAGCTTAACTAACCACGTCCAGCTTGAACCAAAGTTATTTACTGCTTTGTCATTTAATGCATCTTTAAACGCATCGAAAGAACCCCATTTAGCGTTGATTGCATCAGCAACTGCGCCAGTAGGCTCGCCGCCGCCGTTTGGAGATAAGCTGTTCCAGTAAAAAGTATGGTTCCAGATTTGTGCTGCGTTGTTAAATACGCCGCCTTCTGATGAACATACGATCTCTTCTAGAGATTTGTTTTCAAACTCAGTACCAGGGATTAAACCATTAAGCTTAACCACGTATGTGTTGTGGTGTTTGCCATGGTGAAACTCTAGCGTTTCTTTTGAAATATGTGGCTCAAGTGCGTCGATTGCATATGGTAGTGACGGTAGTTCAAATGCCATTTTTTTATCTCCATCTTCTTTGGTTGATAGTCCATTTGGTAATACGTAATGCCTGTTGAAACAGAGCAGTTACCTATACCAAGCGGTAATATAGTGTTACTATAATTGTTGAGTATTTTACTCAAGTTTAAGCAAACAGCAATGCTATTGCGAAAGACTATTTCAATTGCGGCTTTATTTGCCCATTTTAAGTTATATATTTGTGGTCACGATGAGTTATTTTCAAGACCTAAATATATTTAGCTATCGTTACTTTGAGGTTGTAGATGGAAACCATTGATAAAATTAAACAGCAAATTTCAGAAAATCCAATAATCCTTTTCATGAAAGGGTCACCAAAATTACCAAATTGTGGTTTTTCTTCACAAGCATCGCAAGCGTTAATGTCATGTGGTGAACCATTTGCATACGTTGATATTTTACTTAATCCAGACATTCGTGCTGAGCTTCCAGCATACGCAAATTGGCCAACATTCCCACAACTTTGGGTAGATGGCGAATTAGTTGGTGGTTGTGACATTATTATCGAAATGTTTCAACGCGGTGAATTACAGCCGTTAATTACTGAAACTGCTGCTAAATATAAAGAAGCTGACGCAGAGTAATTTATTACTCAACCTGAACTCAGGTTATTAAGCTCTTTAAACACAAAGCCACTTCTTAAGTGGCTTTGTTGTTTTTAATTTGTGTAAATTTATGAATAAGGAAGGCTCACTTGTACGTTTAAGCCGCCCTCTATTTTGTTATGTAAACTTATATGCCCTTGATGCGCTTCTGCTATTTCTCTGCATAAAGCTAGCCCTAAACCACTCCCCGTACTTTTTGTTGAATAAAAGGGCACTAAAGCATTTGCCATTACTTGCTCGCTCATTCCTTTGCCGCAGTCGCTTACATTTATAACACATGTTTGGGGTACAAACTCGACCTGAATATGTATTTCATTGGCGTTGGAGCCTGACTCGTGTGAATTTTTTAATAGGTTTATCAGCAGCTGCTCGAGTTGGGCTTGATCAGCTTGTAATTCATTGTGTGAATTTTTTATTTCGTAGCTAAATTGCCAGTGATTTTTTAAATTATTGAGTGTGTTTTGCCAGTTAATCCGTGTTTTTTGTGGCTGAGGTAATTTAGCAAACTTGCCATAGCCTTGTACAAATTCAGTTAAATGACTAATTCGCTCATCAATAGTTGCAAATACACGGGCAAGGCGGGGCTCATCAACTTTATTTGCGAGCAATTGTGCGCTATGTAACATGGACGACATAGGGCCGAGTGAATTATTCAATTCGTGGCTGATAATGCGTATTACCTTTTTCCACACGGCAACTTCTTGGCGACTAAGCTCACGGGTTAATTGTTTAAATATATATAAATGATGCTTTTGGTTATTGAGTAAAAACTCCCCGGTGGCTAAATGCCAAGTTTGCGAGTCTTGATTCTCTATTTCTATATTAAAGAGGCCATCAACACCGTGCTCTATAGCTGCTATTAATTGCAGAGGCGAATTTTTGAGTAATTTACTTAGCTGCATACCTTCAAGGCGGGTTGCGCTATTAAATAAACTACGGCTAATTAAATTACTAAATACCACCGTATTATTATCATTGACCAGTAATAACGCTTGCGGCGAGCTTTGCAATACTTTATCAAGCATTAACTCGCGCTGGTAAATCCATTGTTTTTCTTGGCGAAGCTGTTTAGCGGTTTGATTATAAAGTCGGCATAGTTTTCCAAGTTCATCATTACTTTTATACGCTAGTAAGCTGGAGAGCTCACCATCTTTAAAATTAAGCAACCCGGTTTCGAGCGATTGCATGCCAAGCTTTATTGGCTTGGTGAGAGCTCTTGAAAGCAAGGTGCTAAATGCAAGCGTTAGTAATATTAAAAAAAGAGTGTAGTAAATATCAAAACCACTAAGTGCGGCAATAATAAAAACAGGCAGCGCGCTACAAAGTGCGCAAATTAACAGAACCTTTTGGCTTAGGGTAAAGTGGCTAATAATGTTTGGCATTAATAATCAATACCCATTTTTTGTAACCGCCTGTAAAGTGCTTGTCGGCTTAAACCAAATTCACGGGCCACTTTGGCTATAACACCTTGATGAGCGCGCATTGCGTGTTCTATTTCCTGTTTGGTCGGCTCTGCTTTTGCTTCTTGTTGAGCAGTAACCGATGACGAAAGTGCAAAGTCATCGACTGTAAGCGCACCTGTTGGTTTTAGTACCGCTACACGTTTACAAGCATTTTCTAGCTCTCGAACGTTACCTGGCCATTTATAATGTTGAAGTGCTTGCTCTGTGTTTATAGTCAGCTCTCGGTGAGGTAAGAAGTGGCTAATGAGTGCTAAAACATCATCTTGTCTTTCACTTAGGGCAGGCACATTGAGCTCAATTACATTAAGACGATAATATAAGTCTTCCCTAAATCGACCTTGTTGAATTGCTTGTAGTAAGTTTTCGTTAGTAGCCGATATAACCCGCACATTTACCTTTCGTGTTTGTGTTGAGCCTAAACGTTCAAACTCGCCGGTTTGTAGTACGCGTAGTAATTTTATTTGTCCTGAAAGTGGTAAATTACCAATTTCATCTAAAAATAACGTACCGCCATCAGCTGCTTCAAATCGACCAATACGTTGTTTGGTTATCCCCGTGTATGCGCCAGCTTCAGCGCCAAAAAGTTCGGCCTCTATAAGTTCTTGCGGTAGTGCACCGGCGTTTACCTTAATAAAAGGTTGCGATACAAGCGGGGAGTTTTTTTGAATAATATGCGCAATACACTCTTTGCCACTCCCATTAGGGCCTGTAATTAATGCAGATATATCAGATTTAGCCACTTGAAGCGCCATAGTAACCAGTCGTTCCATCGCAGTACTTTTAAATATTAGCCCAGCAAGGTCTGCGCTTTTAAATGTACCTTCACGTTCTTGTTGATGGCGATTATGTGTCGCCACTATTTTTTTAGCACTGCCTAGCTCTATTAAGTTACCGATACAAACTAGTAGTTTTGCATCATCCCAGGGTTTTGGTAAGTAATCAGCAGCACCGGCTTTTACAAGCTCAATGGCGGTGGCAAGTTCGGTCCAGGCTGTAATAAGTATAATAGGTAGGTGTGGGTTTATTTCTCGTAGTTCATAAAACAACGTTTTACCTTCTTCGCCAGAGGTTGTGTCGCTGGTAAAGTTCATGTCTTGAATTACAAGCTCAATTCGCTGATAGCGAACTATTTGCAAAGCATCAAATGGATTTGTTGCAGTGACTACCGAAAAATCGTGGATCTCGAGCAACAATGAAAGTGCGTCGAGTACTGCTTGGTTATCATCAACAATGAGTATTTTATGAGTCATAGGTTATTTTTATAATTTTTTAATGGCTACACTGCCTTACTAAGCAGTGTAGCATAGTGATTTACATATTATTAAATAGTGCGAGTTGCGATACTGGGCGAAATATTGGCAGCGCGTTTAGCCGGCGCTAATACTGCAAGTAAACTCATTAAAAATACGGCAATGGCGGTAACGGCTATATAACTTGGCGGTAGTGCGGCTACAGAAAAATACTGCATTAACATTTTCCCAAGTAGTATTGCTGTTACTACACCTAAGGCTAAACCTAGGCTACAAATTAATGCATTTTCTACTAAAAAGTAGCTAACAATAGCTGACTTTCTTGCGCCAAGTGCTCTGCGTGTACCAATTTGCTTAGTACGTTTGCTAATATTAAATAAGGTTAAGCCAAAAATACCGAGAGCGGTTATAAGTACTAAAATAGTGATTAATACTATGAGCATGCGCATCATAAGGCGATCTTGAGCGGTATACTCATTTTTTAATTCATCAAGCCCTTTAATGTTGTTAATAACGCGTTTGCTGTAATTTTCGAGCATAGCATTTTCTATTTCTTTCATTACAGCTGCTCGCTGACCAGGCTTAGTACGAACGGCAACTTGTGCATAACTTGCTGCTTTAATATAAGGAATAAACGCAAGATTATCGGGTTTACTGTCTTTGAGCCACGGGCCTTTCATTTTTCCGATCACGCCAATAACTTTAAGTGGTAGGTCACCAAAATAAACTATTTTCCCTAAACCATCTCCATCAGGGTAGAGCTCATCAAGTAAGGCTTTAGTGACTATAGTGACGTTGGTACGCTTTTGTGTAATTTCGTTTGTAACGAGCACTTCATCTTCGGTAAAGTTTCGCCCTGCAATTAAGTTAACGCCGTAGGTATTAATTGCGTGGTCATCTATAAAAATATAAGCGGTCCTGACACTTAGGCCTTCTTGTGGAGCAGGTTTTAAATTAAAGCTCGAAGCGCTGCCACTCCCTGATAGTGGAATACTACTGCTTAATGCGGCATCGACCACGCCTGGCATTTTTCTAAGCATGCTTTCATCAAGCTCAAACTGCTGACTTAAGTTAATATCAGTACCAAAGGTCATTACATTAAACTTAAATATATCTTGTTCAGGGTAGCCCGTTTCTTGGTTTAAATAGCTAATTCTGTCTTGAATGATAAATGCAGCATTACTGACTATTGCCGTTGTGATTGCAATTTGAATTAGTAGTAATACAGCGCCCACCTTTGAGCGGCATAAGGCGTTAAATATAGGTTTTATTTCTAACATTGTGACATTCCTTATTGGCTCTTAAGATAAATAGCAGGATTGGTTTTACACACTAACCAAGCTGGGTACAAACCAGCTAAAATGCAGGTTGTAATTGCAATCAATGGGGCGCTCAATAGCATGGTTAAATCCATTGTCGCTAAGTTTTCATAGTAGTCGTAGCTTTGTCCTACGCCCATTAAGCCAAGTTGTGCTAGTACAATTCCTAGCATGCCACCTATAAAGCCAAGCATGGCGACCTCAACTAAGTGCTGTAAAAATATTTGCCTTTTACTAGCACCTAATGCGCGTCTTACACCTACTTCCGGCGCTCTGCGTAAAAACTTAGCTAAAAGTAAACCTAAAATATTGGCTAAGCAGACACCTAAGAACATAAAGCTCAGGCCCACTAAAATTTTATTGTCTTCGGTGACGACGTTGTTGTATTGCATCCATTGGTTTACATCGCGAAGTTTATACTCAAGTTCTTTACGATTAAATCGACCACGTTTTTGTTGTTCTTGCATATAGGCTAATAAGTAATTTTGATAGACTTTTTTTTGTTCAAGCGTATTTAGCTCTGCCCAAAACTGGATCCATACTTGCTCAGATTGCAGTTTATCTGCAAAGGTTGGTGTGTTTTCGTGTTTCCATCCATTGCTATTGCCCCAACTTACTAGCTCTTTTGCCTTTATTAAGCTAAAGGGCATAAATAACTCTTCTACTTGATTAAATGCACCGTTATTTAAATCATAATATTTAATATTGAGAGGCCAATGGTTAATAACACCAACTACTTGATAGCTTGCATCATCTAAGTAAATCAGTTCTCCGACGGAGTTTTGTCCTGCAAATAGTTTATCGTTTATCTCTTTGGTAATAACAACCACAGGTGCGGCTGAGTTTTCTTGCTCTTTGCTCCAAGCCCCTCCGTATAGAAATGACAAATTAAACATGCTAAAAAAGTCAGGCGTTGTCATGCGAGCATTACCTATAAAAGGCTTTATTTTGTCGGAGTCTAGATAAACTGAAAAGCCGGTACGCATCATAGCCACTTTTTTCTCTGACGTGGGTGCGTTTAATAAGTTCTCTGCATCTTGATAGGTCAGTTGCAGTGGCATGTTATCTTCTGTCCACCACGTAATACCATCGTCCATTGTTTGTAATTGCACACTGTAAAGTTGGCTGCTTTTTTCTGGAATAGGATCGGCCGACATCATGTGATAAACACTAAGGCTGGTCATTGTTATGCCTATACCTATCGCAATGGCAAGTACCATTAAAAAGCTAACCAGTGGGGTGCGCTTGAAGCTGCGCCAACTTAAATCTAAATAATGAATAAACATTAGTTAAACCCCCGATGCTGTTTTTATAGTTTGCGCGCCCTGATAAAGCGTAAAGTCGGCAAGTTGTCCATCAACTACTTGAATATTACGCGGAGCACGACGGGCTAATTCGCTATCATGCGTTACCATTACAATAGTGGCACCGTCGCGATTGATTTGTTCAAGTAACTCCATAACTTGGCGAGCCATTAAGCTGTCAAGGTTACCTGTTGGCTCATCGGCAAGTAAAAAACGAGGTTCACCAGCAAGCGCACGGGCTATTGCCACACGTTGTTGCTGGCCACCAGAGAGTTGTTGAGGTAAGTGTTTAGCGCGAGATGCTAAACCAACTTGTTCAAGGCATTGCTCAATTCGACGTTTTCGCTCATTTGCTTTAATCCCTCTGTAGCGAAGAGGAACTTCTATGTTTTCATATAAATTTAAATCGGGGATCAAATTAAAGCCTTGGAATATAAAGCCAATTTTTTGATTACGTAAATCAGCACGTTGGTTATCGTTTAGGCTGCCAACATTAACGCCATCCAACAGGTATTCACCTTCGTTAAAAGGCTCGAGCATACCTGCAATATTTAAAAAGGTTGTTTTTCCTGAGCCGCTAGGACCAGTAACAGCAATAAATTCGCCTTCTTTTACGTGCAGATTAAAATCTCGAAGCGCATGGGTTTGTACCATTTCTGTTTGGTATACTTTACTTACATTGTTCATTTGTAACATGGTTGTTCCTAATTATTTTTAGCGTTGGTTGAGAACGTCTGTTTAATTTAATAAAATCGTGTTGGCTTGCTTAAAGTCGCTGTAGCTTGAAATAATAATTTCATCGTTTTCTTTTAGTCCGCTTAAAAGCTCAACCGCATTAATGCTGGTGGCGCCTATTGTAATAGGTATACGCTTTGCAATATTGCCTTCTACCTTATAAGCTATAATTCCGCCTTGCTGCATAAATGCACCACGCTTTACTTGCATTACACCTTCTCGGTTGTCGAGTAAAATACGTGCAGTTAAGCGTTGGTTCTGACGAATATTGTTAGTAACACCTTTAAACCGGACGCGTGCTGTTACTTCACGATTATTTACTTCTGGTGATATGGCGGATAAATTCCCCATCACTGTTTCATTGCCTAACTTAAGCTCTACTTCCATACCGAGCCCTAATTCGTTTGCGTAACTTTCAGGAACTTGGAGTTCGGCTTCAAAATTACTTAAGTCGACGAGAGTCATAAGAGGTTGGCTTTGCGTCACTGCGGCTTTTTGTTGCACTAATAGGTTACCCACAATCCCTGTAACGGTAGCCTTAATAGATAGGTTTCTTACTTTTCGGATTAAGTCATCAACAATAAGTTGTTGGCGGATTACATCACTTTTAGCTGCTTGTAGTTCAAAGGCGAGCGTGTCTTTGGCAAGTAATACTTCTTGTTGTGCATGCTTATATGTGAGCCTTGCACGTGATAAATCATCAACTGCTTTTTCAAGATCAATTTGGCTGATTAAGTGCTTTTGAATTGATAACTGCGCACGACGATTTTCGCGCTCAGCGGCGTTAAGCTCAACTTGTGCCATATCGAGTGTTTTATTTAAGGTGAGTGTTTGGCGTCTTGCTTGCAAATGTTGCCTTTGCTGCTCGCCTTCAAGCCTTTTAAGTACAGACTCCTGTTGCTTTAATTCATTAGTCAACTCAGGACTTTGCAGCAGGGCAAGTGTGTCGCCTTGTTTTACTGTATCACCGGCCTTTACTTTTAAATCTATAAATCCACGTTCTGGGCTATAGATTTGAGGGGCATTGGCAGCAACAATTTTACCACTGGCGGCAATGTCCCGAATAAGTGCTTTAACATGTACTTTTGCAATTTGCACTATTGAGCGGCTAATAGAGCTTTTAGCGCTATGGCTAGTTAAAAAAATATAAGCAATTGCAGAGACCACAATGAAAACAATCGCAGTGATTATCGCGTATTTTTTATAGCTTATAGGAGCCTTTACTTGTACGTCTTGTGCGCTGGTATCTTTAATCATTTAATTTCCCCTAAGTTGCTTTTATGTATTTTTCGCACAGCAGTAATAAAGCTGCTGTGCAAATAGCGGCAATAGGAGAGAGTAAAAATAAGCTCAGAGTAAACATAGTAATTCCAATTAGCGATTATATATAAAGCTATACGATTAATATGCCAACAATTATGGTATTGATATTTAAGTGATTTTATTTTTTTTGTTCTTTAAATTCATGTCCGCGGACAGTTTGTGTGTCCGCATCGGACACTGGTTTAAATAAAAATTCACTATTAACGTACAAAAAATGACATGAACTTTCATAACTATACTAATGAGCAGCAATAATCGGGGATGTTAAGTCATTAAAGTAATGAAATAGCACAAAACTATCTAAATGTTAACTGAATAGCCCCTCCGTTGCTGAATACTTATTCACTTTTTGCTACCTTTACGTTTACGTAAGCTGTCACGACGAAGCCTTGTATTTTTTACAATATGTTAAAGTTGACACCAGTGTCATGAAAAAATAGTGGTTAAAATAACGCTAAATGTTAAAAGTAATGGTAAAAAGAAATCTTGCTATGAAGTGAGAAATATTCAAGAATGTGAATATGTATTCAAAGTGCTATTGACTCTATTTAAGATAGAGGCTAGTTTTGTCCGTCTGTTAGCAAATCGTCGAGTAGTTCATCCACGCTAACAGTGCAGCAAGGGGAGGGGTCTATGTTATACGACTCAAAGTTAGAAAAAGAAAATTGTGGCTTTGGCTTAATAGCTCAAGTTAATGGTCAAGCTAGCCATAGGCTTATTCGTACAGCTATTACGGGGCTTGATCGCATGCAACACCGTGGCGGTATATCTGCTGATGGTAAAACAGGTGATGGCTGTGGTTTATTATTACAAAAGCCAGATAGCTTTTTCCGTGCTATTGCTAGTGAACACAACTGGCACTTAGGCAAAAACTATGCAGTGGGTATGATATTTTTAAATTCAGATCCCGTTTTAGCGCAAGCTGCAAAAAAAATACTTAGTGAAGAATTAGAAAAAGAAACGCTAAATATTTTAGGTTGGCGTGTAGTACCAACCGACCCATCAATGCTGGGTCCTATTGCTGTACAGCAATTACCGGGTTTTGAACAAATTTTTGTTAGCGCGCCAGAAGGTTGGCGCTCTAAAGATTTAGAGCGTCGCTTGTACGTAGCGCGCCGCCGTGCTGAAAAGCGCATTGTTGATGACGAAGCTTTCTATATCGCAAGTCTATCTGGTTTGGTAACTATCTATAAAGGCTTAATGATGCCTGCAGATTTACCTAATTTTTATCTAGATTTAGCTGATATTCGTATGACGAGTGCGATTTGTGTTTTTCATCAGCGTTTTTCTACTAATACACAACCGCGTTGGCCTTTAGCTCAACCTTTCCGCTATTTAGCACACAATGGTGAAATTAATACTATTGAAGGTAACCGCCAGTGGGCACGCGCACGTTCATATAAGTTTGCGTCACCGCTTATTCCTGATTTACAAAGCGCAGCGCCGTTTGTAAACGAAACCGGTTCTGATTCATCAAGCCTAGATAATATGCTTGAGCTGTTTTTAGCTGGTGGCATGGATTTATTCCGCGCTATGCGTATGCTCGTGCCACCTGCATGGCAAAAAAACCGTGCAATGGACGATGATTTACGTGCATTTTACGACTTTAACTCTATGCATATGGAACCATGGGATGGCCCCGCCGGTATTGTTATGTCGGATGGTCGTTTTGCGGCTTGTAACCTTGACCGTAATGGGCTTCGTCCTGCGCGTTATGTAATTACACAAGATGGTTTTATTACGCTTGCATCAGAAGTAGGTATTTGGGATTACACTGCCGATGAAGTGGTTGAAAAAGGCCGTGTTGGTCCAGGTGAATTATTAGTCATTGATACTAAACTTGGCAAAATCTGGCACTCTGATGAAATTGATCAAGATTTAAAATCTCGCCACCCTTATAAATCATGGCTTGAAGAAAACGTTAAGCGTTTAGTTCCATTTGAAGAACTGACTGAGCAAGACGCCGGTAATCGCTCATTTGATGACGAAACGTTAGCTAAATATCAAAAAATGTTTGGTTATACCAACGAAGAGCTTGATAGCGTTATCCGTGTAATGGGTGAAAATGGTCAAGAAGCGACAGGCTCTATGGGTGACGACACGCCATTTGCTGTGCTTAGTGAAGGACACCGTTCGCTTTATGATTACTTCCGCCAAAAATTTGCGCAGGTAACAAATCCACCTATCGATCCACTGCGTGAAAACCATGTAATGTCGCTTGCAACCTGTATTGGTAGTGAGCAAAACGTATTTAACGAAACTACAGGCCACGCTAAACGCCTACAGTTTGATACACCAATTTTAATGTACGCAGATATGCAGCAGCTATTAAATGCTGATGAAGCGCACTACAGCTACTGTAAAATTGACATTACTTACACAGTTGAAGAGGGTTTAGAAAACGCGGTTACGCGTATTTGTGACCAAGCACAAGAAAAAGCAGCCGCTGGTTGTATCATGCTTATTTTAACTGACCGTAATTTTGATGAAACGAATTTACCAATCCCTGCGGCAATGGCTGTAGGCGCTGTACAAAAGCGCCTTGTTGATAACAACCTTCGTTGTGAATCAAATATTATTATTGAAACAGGTAGTGTGCGTGATGCGCACCAGTTTGCTGTGTTATTAGGTTTTGGTGCTACAGCAATTTATCCATACCTAGCGTATGAGTCGCTTGTTGCGATGAGCGACAGCAAAATTATTAATAAATCGTACTGCGAGGTTACTCTTGCTTACCGTAAAGCCATTAATAAAGGCTTATACAAAATTATGTCTAAAATGGGCATAAGTACGGTTGCGTCATACCGTTGTTCAATGTTGTTTGAAGCAGTTGGTCTATCTGATGCCATTGTTGACATGTGCTTTAAAGGTGTGGCAAGTCGCATACAAGGTGCATGCTTTACTGACTTTGATGACGATCAGCAAAGTTTGCACAAGCTTGCTTTAAGTAAGCGTAAATTATTAAGCCACGGTGGTTTATTTAAGTACGTTCACGGTGGTGAGTATCATGCTTATAACCCTGATGTTATTCAAACGCTTCAAAAAGCGGTGCGTTCAGGTGATTATAAAGACTACAGTGCGTACGCTGATTTAGTTAATAATCGCCCAATAGCGACTTTGCGCGATATGTTAGCGCTTAAATTACCTGAGCAAGGTATAAGCATCGATGAAGTAGAGTCTGCAGAAAACCTATACAAGCGTTTTGACTCAGCAGCAATGAGTATTGGTGCACTATCTCCAGAAGCGCATGAGGCGCTAGCAATTGCAATGAATCGCTTAGGTGGTTGCTCAAACTCTGGTGAAGGCGGCGAAGATAAACTGCGTTATGGTACAGAGAAAAACTCGCGTATTAAACAAGTTGCTTCAGGTCGATTTGGTGTAACGCCTCATTACTTACGCAGTGCTGACGTTATTCAAATTAAAGTAGCACAAGGTGCAAAACCAGGCGAAGGTGGACAATTGCCGGGTGAAAAAGTAACCCCGTATATTGCAAAACTTCGTTATTCGGTACCGGGTGTTACGTTAATTTCGCCACCACCACATCACGATATTTATTCAATTGAAGATTTAGCACAGCTGATTTTCGATTTAAAACAAGTTAACCCTAAAGCACTTATTTCTGTAAAACTGGTCTCAGAACCAGGCGTAGGAACTATTGCAACAGGTGTTGCTAAAGCATATGCCGATTTAATTACTATTTCTGGCTACGACGGCGGTACAGGCGCAAGTCCGCTTACTTCTGTTAAATATGCTGGTAGCCCTTGGGAGCTTGGTCTTGCTGAAACGCAGCAGGCACTTGTTGAGAATGGCCTTCGTCATCGTATTCGCTTACAAACAGATGGTGGCTTAAAAACAGGTTTAGATATTATTAAAGCAGCGATTTTAGGTGCCGAGAGCTTTGGCTTTGGTACCGGCCCAATGGTTGCGCTTGGTTGTAAATACTTACGAATTTGTCACTTAAATAACTGTGCGACCGGTGTTGCAACACAAGACGAAACACTTCGTCAAAAGCATTACCACGGCTTACCAGAAATGGCTATGAACTACTTTAAGTTCATAGCTCAAGAAGCGCGTGAAATTATGGCAAGCTTAGGTGTTGCAAATTTAACTGACTTAATTGGTCGCCTGGATTTACTAGAAGAAATTGAAGGTAAAACAGCGAAGCAAAAGAAAATTGATTTATCTTCTGTAATTGCTCAGCCAAATAACCCAACAGGTGAGACTCTTTATTGCAGTGTACCTAATAGCTCGCATTATTTAGGAAAGCTCAATGAGAGCCTACTTGCTAAGGCACAAGAAGCAATTGATGCATCAAGCGGTATTTCACTAGTAAGTCGTATTTGTAATACGGACAGATCGGTTGGTGCAATGCTTTCTGGCTATATTGCTGATAAATATGGTAATCAAGGTATGGCGGCAGACCCTGTAGCAATTGAACTACATGGTACTGCGGGTCAATCATTTGGTGTGTGGAATGCTGGGGGTCTTGAAATGACACTGGTTGGTGATGCTAATGATTACGTAGGTAAAGGCATGGCGGGTGGTAAGCTAGTAATTCGTCCACCACTTGGTTCGTCTTTTGAAAGTCATAAAGCAACAATTGCAGGCAATACATGTTTATACGGCGCAACGGGTGGCAAACTATTTGCTGCAGGTTGTGCTGGCGAGCGTTTTGCAGTGCGTAACTCAGGTGTGCAAGCGGTTGTAGAAGGCGTAGGTGACAACGGTTGTGAATACATGACGGGCGGCGTTGTATGTGTACTGGGCAATGTAGGTGTTAACTTTGGTGCGGGTATGACAGGTGGTTTTGCTTATATTTTAGATGAACGAAATGATTTTGAAAAACGCATTAATCCAGAGCTTGTAGAAATAGTAACACTGGATGAATTAACATCGCATCAAGAGCATTTACGCGGCTTAATTGCCGAGCATTTAGAGCTTACAGGCTCATGCCGTGCAGAAAGTATTTTAGCTAACTTTGAATTGTACTTACCTATGTTTAAATTAGTTAAACCGATATCAAGCGACGTAAAAAGTTTACTCGGGCATCGCGCTCGCAGTAGTGCCGAACTACGTGTTCAGGCGCAATAAGGGGGCAGTATGAGCGAAAATGTATATCAATTTATAGACGTGCAGCGTGTAGACCCACGCAAGAAACCAATCTCGTCACGTAAAAAATCTTTCGTAGAAATTTACGAACCCTTTTCAGAGAATCAGGTTAACTCACAAGCTGACCGTTGTTTAGATTGTGGTAACCCATACTGTGAGTGGAAATGTCCAGTACATAACTACATTCCACAATGGTTAAAGTTAATACGCACAGGCCGTATTATCGAGGCGGCTGAGCTTTCTCATCGTACAAATAGCTTACCAGAGGTTTGTGGGCGTGTTTGCCCACAAGACCGCTTGTGTGAAGGCTCGTGTACGCTCGACGAAGAGTTTGGTGCAGTTACAATTGGTAATATTGAAAAGTATATTACTGATGAGGCATTTAAAATGGGCTGGAAGCCTGATATGTCTTATGTAACATGGACCGACAAAAAAGTAGCTATTATTGGTGCGGGCCCTGCAGGTTTAGGGTGTGCTGATATTTTAGTACGAAATGGTGTTAAACCAGTGGTGTTCGATCGTCATCCAGAAATTGGCGGACTACTCACATTTGGTATTCCTTCTTTTAAACTTGAAAAATCAGTAATGCAAAAGCGCCGTGAAATATTTACTGAGATGGGCGTTGAGTTTAAGTTAAATGTTGAAGTAGGTGTTGATATTACACTTGATCAAATTTTAGCTGATTACGACGCTGTATTTTTAGGGGTTGGTACGTATCAGAGTATGCGTGCGGGCCTTGAAAACGAAGATGCACCAGGTGTTCACGATGCATTGCCGTTTTTGATTGGTAATACGAACCGTGTAATGGGCTACGACGAGACAAAACAACCGTGTATTGATATGGCTAATCAAAAAGTAGTTGTACTTGGCGGTGGTGATACAGCGATGGACTGTGTACGTACGTCTATTCGACAAAATGCGGCAAAAGTAACGTGTGCTTATCGTCGTGATAAAGAAAATATGCCAGGCTCTAAACGTGAAGTTAAAAACGCGAAAGAAGAAGGCGTTATATTTACGTATAACGTTCAGCCTAAAGGCATTGTATTGAACGATAAAGGTAAAGTGACCGGCGTTAAAATGGTTAAAACTAAATTAGGCGAACCTGACGCAAAAGGCAGAAGCCGCGCTGAAGAAGTACCTGGTTCAGAGCATGTTATTGAAGCAGACCAAGTTATTATGGCGTTTGGTTTCCAACCTCACAAAATGGATTGGTTAGAAAAATACGATGTAGAAATAAACCACTGGGGTGGCATCAATGCACCAGAACAAGGTGAGTTTACACATCAAACTACTAACCCTAAAATATTTGCTGGTGGCGACATTGTACGTGGTTCAGATTTAGTGGTAACTGCTATTTTTGAAGGACGTAACGCTGCAGAAGGTATTATGGATTACTTAAAAGTTTAATTGCTCGTATTGATTAAATGATATTTAAAGCAAGCCAAGAGGCTTGCTTTTTTATTTGTTCTATTCGAATGTAATATCAACGTAATTTGTGGCAAACGGGGCTATATTCACACCGCCTTTTGTATGATTTTCTTTAGCCATATCTCCAGTTACTAACTTCATACAGTAACTTCATATAGTAACTACCAGAAAAAGTTGCTTTGTCATTAGTGGTTGTTCTTTCTAAGCCTAATGCGTTTGCTTTGGCATCTACTAACCAGCTTTATGGGCTAGTTTCATACATACAAACGTTTCCGACACTCCTTTATTCTTTATATTCTAATACTAGTTCGGTTAATTAAGTGGTCTATCTTGAGATAATAGAATCGTGTCGATAATAAGGCTAAATTTTCGCTATTTAGCTGTTCTCGTTAAGTCCTCTTACAGTACTCTGCATTCATGCAGTCGTATCTCACAAGCGTTAACGCAGCTAGCATTAAGCTCAACTTCTGAAATTAATTAATGTGTTGTGTACTAGGTCCACACACAATTCATAGAACCGTTATTACCACCTTTAGCTGAGCAGGTTTATGTTATTGCTCTACACCCAGTCAGTTCAATTATTAAAGAAATAAAAGGGCAAACTTAAATGATTTTAGAAAATGGTATTAGGACTAAGTAATTTGATTTCATAAAAATGTATTTATCTGGGATAAGTGCAAAAGGCTAAATATATAGGCACAATTGTCAGTGCTAATTACTAACCTTAATAGTTGATTTAAATATAAAGTCAGTTCATTATTAAAGGCTGTTTACGGTTTGCTTACTTTATATAATAAGGTTGGCTCTTATTATAATGATAAAATAAATATAAATTATGTACGAATATTCAAACAATTCAGAAAGGAAGCTCATTGTCCGATTCTTTTCTTCGATAGGCTTTATAGCAACCTTTTCGATGGCTAGCTTAGCGTTTATCAATAATAGCTATTTATTAGCATTTACTTTAGTAGCTTCTTCGTTTGTTTATTTATTGGCATTCAATATAGGTAGAGGTGTAGAGAAATCTGCAACCATAATTTTATACAACCTTTATGCACTGATGTTTTACCTAGTCCTCACCGGTGGAGCACAAGGAACAGGACCAATATGGATATTTATAGTATCTCCTGTTACTTATTCAATACGTGGGCTTAAGCGAGGTACTTATGATATTGTTTTATTTTTATCGGCGATTGTTCTCGGTTTCTATTGCGCTGATACATTTAATATATATGACTACAATCCTGAGCAGTTTCCAGTCAGAATCATACTCGCTTTTATAATTGTTGCATCGCTGAGTGGTTATTACGAATTTTCAAGAGAAAAATACAGCAGTAAATTAATTGCTTTAAGCCAAAAAAATGAATTTTTAGCAACTATAGATCCACTCACTAATCTGCCAAACCGCCGTTTCACTATGAATAAGCTTATAGTTTTTAAAAATGAGCTTAAAAACAATAATATTCCGTTTGTAATATTATTAGCTGATGTAGATAATTTTAAAAAAATTAATGATCAATTTGGCCATGATTTTGGCGATGAAGCTCTTATCCATTTAGCCAAAACATTTGAAAATAATATTCCGCAAAATGCGATTGCTTCCCGTTGGGGTGGTGAGGAGTTTTTAATTGTGATTCCAGATGCAACAGTTGAGCAGGGGGAGCTCGTTGCAGAAAAAATCCATAATGCCCTTGAATCTTCAGCTGTAAGCCTATTCTCTGATAGTGTAAATATAACGCTAAGCATTGGCATCACAGCTGCAAACGCTGAGCGCTCAATTGACCTAGATATTAAGCATGCTGATGAACTACTTTATAAAGCAAAAGAGCAAGGTAAAAACAGAACGTGCTCTTTTTAAATGTTTATTTCAATCCATCGAGAACGAATCTAGAGATGGCCTTATTTTAGCTTTTCTGCGTTTTACGCTCATATAGCAAAATATATTGCACGCAACTTGTACCGTGATTAAAGCCCAATAAGTAATACCTAAACCACTTAATCCATTTTCTTTTTCGCTTGCAAGGTAATAGGCCACAACCGCTAGGTGAAAAACTAAAAAGCTATTTAAAAAACGAAATAAGCGTTGTTTAAAACAAGTATGTTTATATTTACTAAATATAATTAAACAGGTGCTTAGTACTAATAACAACCAACTTAAAATTATACAAAAATCAACTAAAGTACTGTGCATTATTTAATCCTTGAAGACGTTATTTACTAACATATTAGGCGTGAGCCATTATTAGTTCTTTAGCATTTGCTTTAGCTGTTTTACTTATATTGTCACCGCCTAGTAAACGGGCTATTTCATTAATGCGGCCATCTTTATTTAAAGGCAGCATATGAGTAAATGTCTCCCCTTGTGCTATTTCTTTAGCTACAAAAAATTGCTGATGTGCACTACTGGCAACTTGCGGTAAATGAGTCACACAAATTACTTGGGTCGACTTTCCTAACTGGCGTAATAACTTACCTACAGCAGATGCCGTTGGGCCAGAAATACCGACATCAACTTCATCAAAAATAAGTGTTGGAGTTGTTACTTTTTGGGCAATAATAACTTGTATAGCAAGGCTTATACGAGAAAGCTCACCACCTGATGCTACTTTAGCTAATGGTTGAAGTGGTTGCCCCGGATTAGTTGATACTAAAAAAGAAACATTATCAAAGCCTAAGCTGTTTGGTGTACGATTACTCTCTTGAGTTAAGGCTATTTCAAAAACACCGTTTTCCATAGATAAATTAGCCATGCTTTCACTTATTAATATATTCAGTGTATTAGCATACTCACAGCGGCTTTTACTTAATTCATCAGCAGTTTGCTTATAACTAAGTAATGCGCTTTCTATTTCTGACTCAAGTTGCTCTAGGCGATTACTATTATTACTTATTGACTCAAGCTCTTGAGCAATTGATTGATGAAACTCAACTAACTGCTGGGGTTTTATATGATGCTTACGCGCTAAATCCATCGCACCACTTAGTCTATTCTCTACTTCAACTAAGCGGGCAGGGTCTAAATCTGCTTGCTCAGTGTAATTACGCACTTCACGGCTTGCTTCTTCAACTTGTACTGCGGCTTCACTAAGCATAGCAGCTACGCTTGCTAAACTTTCGTCATATTGAGCCAGCTCAGTAAATTGTTGAGCACTATGCTGGAGTAATGAACAGGCATTTTGCTCATCACTTTCGTATAACTGTTGTAATTCGCGTTGGCACGATTCTAATATCGTTTGACTATTACTAAGCTTATAATGCTCAGCTTCAATTAAATCAAACTCATTCTCTTGCAATGCAAATTCATCAAGTTCAGCAACTTGATATTCTAATAATTGTTTTTGCGCAGCTTGCTGCTGCTGCTGTTGCTCTAAGTGTTTAAATTCTTTTTGTAAGTTAGCAAACTGTTTATAGTTTTTATTTACCGAGTTAACTAAGTGGTGATGCCCTGCATAGGCATCTAAAAGCTGTAACTGATGCTCAGCTTTTAATAAATATTGGTGGGCATGTTGTCCATGAATAGATATTAAATATTGTCCAAGTTCTTTTAATTGTGACGCGGTAACTGAACTACCATTAATATAGCTTTTACTACGGCCGTTTTTGCAAACAACACGACGCAACAAGCACTCATTGTCTGAAGTGCTTAGCATATGTTGCTCTAAAAATGCTTGAGCAAGCGGTAGATCTGTTAAGTCAAATTGTGCACATACTTCTGCTTTATCAGAACTTGGGCGCACTGCTGATGCTTCAGCGCGTTCACCTAAGCACAGGGATAGGGCATCTATAGCAATAGATTTACCAGCACCTGTCTCACCTGTGATCGCGGTCATACCGCTGCGCCACTCGGTGCTTAAATTACTCACGATTGCGAAATTTTTAACTTCTAAACCAATTAACATACTGTTTATCCATCCAGTCAATTAACTGTTAATTTATACAGTGTTTTGGTTTTTTGCAAATTAATTTTGTATTATTTACGCAACACTTACATCTTGAGTAAACTGTGTTTCGGTAGTCTGGGAGGAGGTATCAATTTTATCATAAACAATATCAGTAAGTTGTACAGTGTCTTCAGTTTTAATTAGAGATATGAGGGGAGGTAGTACATTTATATAAAAACTCTTATTGTATAAAATTCCTTGCTGAGGTAATTCAGATACAAAGTACTGTATATTATCAATCAATGGTTGAATTATATTTGTCTGATTAGTTTTAATTAACTCGTTAGACAACGTGTTAATTAGCAAGTCGGCGATATCTTCAAGCTGTTGCAAGTTCTCGTCTGTATGTGGTTGAACTACAAAAAAATTATTCACAATAGCTTGAATGCGAGGAATGTATTTTGGGCGAATTATTTTAGCATCAAGTAGTTCATTAAGCTTTGTTTTAAGGCGAGTATTTACATGCGAAACACGTTCATTAAATAGCTTTTTTCTAGCTTCAATTGCCTTTTTACGATTACTTTCTACTTTAAGGTAAGTAGCTAGTAATGTAATCAATAACAATAGAGCAAAAAAAACAACATAAGTCATTATTATCCGTTCCTGAAATGGTTAATTATTTTTATAGTGACATTTTGCTCTATAGTACTGCTTTTAGCAATAAAATTAGTATAAACGACTACCCCAATTTAGTTTTGTACGCAAAACGTTGTAGTAAGAGTAATTTTTTGGATGAATTAAGCGCAACTGTTTATCGGCTTTTTTAATTACTACTTCATCGCCGGGTAATACGGCAAGAACTACATGGCTGTCGCAACTTACCTGAAGGCTATCTGTATTTTCTAGGCTTAGCTTTAAACGAACCTCGTTATCGGCATCTACCACTAAAGGTCTGCTAGATAAGGTATGAGGAAACATAGGTACTAACGAGATTGCATTTAGCTCGGGCGTTAAGATTGGCCCGCCACCTGATAGCGAATAGGCTGTAGAGCCTGTCGGGGTTGATACTATTAAACCATCGGAGCGCTGAGAAAACACAAAGTCATTATTTATAAAAGCTTCAAATTCAATCATGTGCGCCACTTTATCGGCATGAAGTACCGCTTCGTTAACAGCTGAGTTGGCGCTTTTTAATTCATTATGTCGATATACTTCTACTTCTAATAAAAAGCGTTTTTCTTCTAAGTATTCACCACTGAGTACTTGCTCTAAGCTTGCTTCAAACCCTTCAGGGTTTAAATCAGTTAAAAAGCCTAGGTTACCTCTATTTACACCAATTACAGCAATGTTAAAGCGTGCAAGCACGCGTGCTGCGCCAAGCATGTTACCGTCACCGCCTACAACAATGGCTAAATCGGCTTGTTCACCTAAGTCGACTAACTTAACAAGTTTGTCATGCGGAATATCGTCTAACTGGCTCCCTGTACGTTTTTCTACTATTACCTCAAAGCCAAGCGCAAGTAAAAAGGTATGTAAACGCTGCAGAGTAGCCGCTGCTCCCGGGTGATTAGGTTTGCCAATTAGGCCTATGGTGTTAAAAGGAGAGTCCATAATGTACGCACAAAGAGATTTAATAATAGTAGAGTAACTCAAAACAGAAGTGTTTGAAAATACAGATTATAGCAATATTATAAACCTTCAATTTTATTCGCAGTGAGTTAGCTGCACGACTTGAAAAAGAACTAAACGCCCCGATATCTCTTTCATGCAACAAGATGTAGATACCATGAAACTAAACTCACGAGATCAGCAAATTTTTTCAGCTGTTATGAACATGTACTGTAATGGTGAAGGCTTGCCTGTTCCATCAACAAAAATTGCCAAGCTCAAAGGCATGGCAGTGTGTTCGGCTACAGTTCGTAATGCTATGGCTCGCTTAGAAAAAGTGGGCTTATTGTATTCACCTCACACATCCGCTGGGCGAGTGCCGACAAATGAAGGATTTGATTATTGGTTTGACGAATTTTTTGTGCTTGGCGATATCGCTAATTATTGGCAACCACAGCAATCACAACTCGTTGAGTTAGCCCATGGTTTGAGCCAAAAATATCAAGTCTGTTGTTGTGTTGGTTTACCTCAAGCCAGCTCACAGCAAGTATTTAGAGTAGAAGTGCTTGATTTTGATTCTACCGACTGGCTTATTTTATTAATAGATAGGGCAGGGCAGAGTCACAATATTTGTATTGATAAACCTCATGATTCGTCAGACTCTGTTCGTTATCAATTTGCCACATGGTTAAATACAGTATTTAGCCAACAAACCTTAATGGAAGGTTTGTACCGTATGCAAGCTATGGCAAATACAGCGCCTCGAAATTGCCATGATTCGCTTAATCAATGGACGCGACAATTGAGCCAGAAATTAGGCTCAGATAACAGTATTGTTGTTGGTGAAAATTACCTCTACAAACAAATTGATTGCGAGCAGAGCTTAAATATTGGTGTTTCATTTTTAAATTACGTAGAAGATAAGCTCGCTTTTAAAAACGGGTTATCAGTACTTAATAGCGAAAAGCTGCCTTTTACTGAGTGCAACGAATTGATTGTAATAAGTGTGCCATACTTTCAAAATCAAGAATATCAAAGCCGCTTTTGTATAATTTGTCCTAAATCAGCGCAGATTGAAGAAATAATTCAAGAATTTAAATTAATTGAGGCATCTAACTCTTGAATCTTTTTATTCAATCCCCATAATTACCGCAGTTGTAAAGAATTGGAGCACGTATTTTATGTCTGAGCAGACACAAAACCCTGAGCAAGAAGTAGAATTAAACGAAGAAATTTCTAAAATGCAGGCTGATGTAGAAGCAGCAGTAGAAGCCGCTGATCAGCATGCAGAACAAGAGCAAAGCCCTGAAGCAGAAATTGCTATGTTATATGCAGAGCTTGAAGCTGCAAAGCAAACAATTGCTGATCAAAAAGACGGTGTTGTTCGTGCCGCAGCAGATGTAGATAATATTCGTCGTCGTGCAGCACAAGATGTAGAAAAAGCACATAAATTTGCACTAGAAAAATTTGCCAACGAATTATTACCTGTAATTGATAACCTTGAACGTGCTATTGAATTTTCTGATAAAGAAAATGAGACTTTAAAGCCGTTGCTTGAAGGTATTGATATGACGGTTAAGAGCTTTAATGACGCTGTTTCTAAATTTGGTGTTGAAATTGTAAACCCACAAGGTGAGCAGTTTAATCCAGATTTTCATCAAGCAATGTCAATTCAGCCAAGTAACGATGTAACACCTAATACAGTGCTTGCTGTTATGCAAAAAGGTTACACATTGAATGGTCGTTTATTACGCCCTGCGATGGTTATGGTTTCTAAAGCTGCTGATGCTTAATTAATTTAAGATTATTAGCTTTGATAAAAATGCCTCATATTGAGGCATTTTTTTTGTCTGTTTTATAGTGAATTAACTGCACGAGCATAGTGAGTAACACGGCGCTAAACATTAAACTTGAAAATGGCACTGCGCTTTCTGCATGCATAATGGCAAGTAGCGGGCCAACTAATGCACCACTACCAAAACGAAGTGTGCCAATTACGGCCGTTGCCGTACCTGTGTTTCTTTCAAATTTCATTAATATTAGCGAATCAGCATTACTTGCAGTGACACCTAAACTCATCATTAATGGCGCAATAGCAGCCACAATATAATAAAGTGATAAGTGCAATATGCTAAATGTTAACAGCGAAAGCCCCGATACAAACCCACATACAAGCCCAATATAGAGCATTTTTCGAGAGCCCAGCCTTGGTACAATTCGCGTATTTAAAAAGTTACCAAACATCAGCGCCATTACGTTAAACGCAAATAGCACACCAAATAATTGTTCTGAAACCTCATATAAATCTAAATATATAAAAGGTACTGAGGTTAAAAAGCAAAAAAATCCAAACGATACAAACATAGAACTGAGTATATCCGCACGTGCGTCTTTATTACTGAGTACTGTTTTATAGCTATCAAAAAACAGAGCAAGGCCCTTTTTTTCATTTGTATGAATAGGTATATCTATTAAATACACTTGTACAAACGCTAATATTAAAAAGCTATAACCAGCAAGTACTAAAAATATGCTCGACCAAACAGAGAACCCTAAAATAAACGAACCAACAGAGGGGGCTACTAACGGTGCTACCATCATGATCATCGACACATACGACATTCCCTTAGCTGTATTTTGCTGATAAATATGGCGAATAATACCCGGTACGACTACGGTTGCTGCAGCTCCCGTAAATGCTTGCACTGCTCTAAGAGTCCAAAATGCATGGATTTCGGTGGTAAATGCCAGTGCAAGTGAGCTTGCGCCAAATAGGGTTAAGCCAATACGTGCGAGCTTACGACGGCCAATTTGATCGGCAATAGGGCCAAAAAATAACATACCTAATGAATAACCAGCTAAGTAAATACTCAACGATATTTGTACATTTGGCATATTAGTTTGTAAATCGTTTGCAATTACCAGCATGGCGGGCAAATACATATCAATCGCCAATGGAGTAATCGCTACGATACTGGCTAATAAAGGCAATAAAATACGGGTATTAAAAGACGAGGCTGAGGCGTCCATGTGTAAACTCAACAATCACTAAAAACAAGGGTTATAGTGTAACAGGGCATTGTATTTGGATAAACTTAGTTTGCCTGCTAAGTTTATCGTCTCATCGCATCTTTTAATATAAAGGTATATAAAGCAAATATTTTAAATTGGTACTGTGTTTGCTATTCTACAAGCAATAAAAAATTTATTACTTAAGAGAATTACCATGAAAAAACTAGTACTTGCAGTATTAGCGACAGCTGTTTTAGCCGGTTGTAAAACGTCGCCAACAGGACGCACACAAATAGCGCTTTACTCAGATCAACAAATGAGTGAAATGGGCACTGCTAGTTTTGCAGATATGAAAAAAAACCAACCAATTAATAAAGATGCAAAAACAAATGCATATGTAAATTGCATTGCTGAAAAAGTAGTGGCTGTATTACCAAAAGAATACGCGTCGCAAAATTGGGAAGTAGTTGTATTTGAAGATGAATCTGCTAACGCTTTTGCACTACCTGGTGGTTACATTGGGGTTCATACGGGCTTATTAAAAATAGCCACGAATCAAGATCAATTAGCAACAGTGCTAGGGCACGAAGTAGGGCACGTTATTGCTGAGCATTCTAATGAGCGTGTTTCACAAAGCTCTATTTTAGATACCGGTATGCAACTTGGTAGTGCAGCACTTGAAATGGGTAATATTCAATACCGTAACGAAATTATGCAGGGTCTAGGCTTAGGCGCACAGTATGGTGTTGTTTTGCCATTTAGCCGTTCGCACGAGTCAGAAGCTGATGAAATTGGCTTAGATTTAATGGCGGAAGCAGGCTTTAATCCACAAGAATCAGTAACCCTTTGGCAAAATATGAGTGCTGCAGGCAGTGGTACAACACCTGAGTTTTTATCAACTCACCCAGCGCCAACTAACCGTATTAAAAACTTACAAGCGCAAATGAGCAAGGCTCTTGGCGAACAAAGTACAGCTAAAGCGCAGGGTAAAAACCCACAATGTAAGCTGTAATTTAGCTTATATAATAAAAACCCTGTAAATAGTTTACTTACAGGGTTTTTGTTTTTTTACTATAAAAACTTATTATCTAGTATTCAGGTTATTTAGTATTAAGTGCCTTGTTAAATACGTCTTTAAAACGATCAAAATCTTCAATTTGCGGCAAATGACCTAAATTATTCAGTTCAAATAGTTGAGCATTAGGGATAAGTGATGCAGCATGCTTACCTAACTTATCGTATCGACCAAGCTCGTAATCAACACCGTCTTTTTTCCAGTTGCGACCTGGACCGGTCCTGTCTCGTGTACCAATAATTAATTTAACCGGCACAGTTAAATCTTTAAATTCGGTTATTACAGGCTGAGTGAAAATCATGTCATATGTTTTAGCATTTACCCACGCCATTTTTTCTTTATCTGGGCCTTGTATTTGCCCTGTTATAAAGTCAGTTAAGGCTGAATATGTTGTATTCCACTTACCATCGTAGTAATTTTTTTGTTGATACTTTCTTACACCTTCAGGTGTTTTTGCTAATTCATTTTTATAGAAAAAGTTAGTATCTTTGTAATCAACATACTGCAAGTAGTTTTCAAGCCCAATAGGGTTTACTAAAATTAGCTTTTTAGTGGTGTTTGGATACATTAAAGCAAAACGACTCGCTAGCATCCCGCCCATTGAGTGCCCTAATACAATCGACTCCTTTATATTAAGTGAATCTATTAACGCGTGAGTATGATGAGCAAGCGCCGCAAATGAATATTGATAATCCGTTGGTTTAGACGATTTGCCAAAACCAATTTGATCAGGGATTAATACGCCGTAACCTAAAGATTGCAGGTATTGCGCAGTTGTAGTCCAGTAATCTGCATTAAAATTTTTGCCATGCATAAGCGTAACTGTAGGCATGTCGGATTTGGTTGGCTTTAAGTAAATATAGGCCATTTTTAATGATTGCTTTTGCGACTCAAGTGCAAAATAATTTACTTTAAAATCGTATTCGTAATTACTTAAAAGTGCATCGTAAGATAGAGATTCTGTATTTACTTCACTACTTGCTAAAGCATTATTAGTTAAAGCTAACAATGCAGAAAAACAAATAACTTTGATTGATGACATGTTGATACTCCTAGTAAGGCAAGCGTGTGGCTTAAATGAAGTACGACAATAGCTAAGTATTAGACGCTGTTCAATTAAATACTTTTTATGCATAAAAAAGGGAGCGCTTAAAAGAGCTCCAATATATGTAATTTTAACGCAGTGTGGCTGTTTAAAATGTCCACTCTACATGTATTTGTGGAACCGATTCGGTCACTTCAGTACCTAATTTGTTGTGCCAGTATTGAAGCTCCATACCTAGCAATAGTGTGTTTTCTTTCATTTGAAGGGCGTAACCCATATCCCACACTAAAATAGGCTGTGCGAGTATCCACGCTTCTACATCGTTACCAAATTCATCTTCACGCTCTGCAATGTATTCAGCGTGGCCTTTAAAGCTAAACTTTTGTGAGCCAATAGTGAAAGGATATTCAAAAGCTACATCAAGCATCCAGCTATTAGTTTCAATAGGTGCGCCGCCTTTTGCGACACCTTCACTATCGTCAATGTAGGCTGTGAACAGCGTTTGAAAAAAGTTGAACCCAGGTACATCCCAGCTTAATTTAACACCTGGTAGATACTTCATTACTTTTGCATCGCCAGCAACGTTAATACCGCCCGTTAGGCCAACATCTAATAATGCGCCAGAGCCAATTTGCTTACCAGTGATGGCAGATAAGCTTACCGTTGAATACCACTCACCATAAAAATCAGCATCTTGGTAACCATCATCTATATCGTCTTTACTGTAATCGATAAAAAAGAAGTTATCGCCGTAGTCATAGCCCGATGCATGTTGAACCGAGTAAACTGTGGTGTCTGACTCTTGCTCAGTGAATGGATTTTTTTGGCTGCCATTATTTATATGTAGTGCTGTACTGCTCCAATTGGCAGCAAAAGCCGACGATGATAAAGCTAGAGAAGTAAGGGTAATAAAAGGGAGTAATTTTTTAAATTTCATAACTGTTTAATAACTATAATTTTAGTGACACGCGGAAGCGGCAATTATAGCAGAAGAGATTGATTTGTTGATCGCTAATTTAACACATGTTGCAGCCTACTTAATAAGCTGCAACATGTAATAACTCAATTTATTACGCTTTATTACGGCGTAAACAAATAATAGTAATCGCCGTAAATGCTAAAATAAAACAGTAATAAGAAGACGTTGATACTTCCCACGGGCTAATTTTAAACGTAGCACCTAACAGTAGCGCTTGTGCGCCATAAGGAAGTGAGCCTTGCGTTACACAAGCAAATATATCAAGTAAACTTGCAGAGCGTTTACCGCTTATTTCACCATCATCTGCCAGCTTTTTAGCAATAGGGCCAGCAACAATAATAGATACGGTGTTATTGGCAATACACATATTACTTGTCATAACCAATGCTGCAATACCTAATTGATCGGCCACTTTACGGTGCCATTTTGCGATGATTTTAGTTATGGCTTGAATTTTTTGAGCAATGTAATCAAGGCCACCGTTAATCCGAATAAATTCAGATAAGCCACCAATAAACATTGATAGTAAAAATATTTCCTGCATATCGGTAAAGCCTTTGTAAATGTCTTTTACAAAGCTTGCGCCTTCATAACTTCCTGTAAAGCCCATTAATGCAGCAAAAATAATACCGCTAAACAACACTACAAATACGTTCAAGCCAGCAACGGCTAACACTAAAATAAAGGCATAAGGAAGTACTAACCAAATATCATAATCTTTGGTTTCAACAACTTGCGCCGCAGGTGTTAAATAAAACAATAAGCCAATAGTTAGTATTGCAGCAGGGACTGCAATTTTAAGATTCTCTTTAAACTTGTCTTTCATTTCACAGCCCTGAGTTCGCGTGGCTGCAATAGTGGTATCGGAAATAATTGATAGGTTATCGCCAAACATAGCACCAGATACAATCGTACCTGCCATTAAAGCTGGATCTATACCTGTTTTAATTGATACAGCATAAGCAATAGGCCCAATAGCACCAATCGTTCCCATAGACGTACCCATTGCTGTGGATACAACCGCTGCAATTAAAAATAAGCCAGGAAGCAACAACGCAGCTGGAATAAGAGATAAGCCTGCATTTACTACCGCATCCACACCACCGGTTGCACTGGCAACGGCAGAAAAAGCACCTGCAAGTAAGTAGATTAAACACATTGTAATAATATTGTTGTGCCCGGCACCCTTAATAAAGGTTTCTACACATTCATTTACTGTGCCTTTATTTAAAATGAACGCAAGCATTATGGCAGGTAATATAGCCACTGGAGCAGGAAGTTGATAAAAAGCGTAGTCAACCCCTTGAGATTGTAAATATAAACCAGAGCCCAAAAATAGTGCTACAAAGGTTAAAAGGGGTAGTAAAGAAAGTATTGCTTTGTTTTTGTTAAATGATGGCTGCATCATAATCCTCGAAACCAGTTAATTTACAACAGCCAAAAATTCCTCTTTTAGCTGAATTTAGCAAATCTACCTACTATGTTAATCATTAACAAAATTAGGAGAATGCAGCGCCCGCAAGCCAAAGACCAAATCGACGCGAAAGAGAAGTTTAAATGTATAGATGGCTAAAGTAAACTGGTATTGTTATTATTATTTAATTAAAGGGTTACCTGACTATTGCATGACTTTTAGATAATATCTACAAAGTAACGCTATTTTCAGCGATTAATATTTGTCCAACTGCATAAAAATGCCCAAACGCGTATTTGCAATGCTCCGGATATATACTCAGATTAGTAAAAAACGGATTCAAATTTAAATTAGGTAAAAACAATGACTACAAATCGAATAGGCGTTTTTGGTGCTAACGGCAGAATGGGCTTAGCATTACTGGAAGCTGCAACAATTAAAGAGCAAACAGAACTTACAGGTGCATACGTTCGTAGCAGTTCATCGTTATTAGGTATTAATGTAAATCAAGTAAATAGCGCAGCCGATAATAGTGTTAGCTTTAGCGAAGAAACCACAATAGATAATGTAGATGTTTTAATCGACTTTACGCTTCCCGCGGGTATGAAAAACCATTTAAAAACCGCTGTAGCACAAAAAATTCCTATGGTTATTGGTACAACGGGTTTAACAAGCGACGATATGGCACTTTTACACGATGCCGCTAAGCATATTCCTATTGTATTTGCGCGGAACTACAGTGTAGGAGTCAATGTATTACTGAACCTTGTGCAAACCGCAGCGATTAAATTTGGTGACGATTTAGATATTGAAATATTTGAAGCGCATCATCGCCATAAAATAGACGCACCATCGGGTACTGCGCTCGCTATAGGTGAGTCAATCGCAGAGGCAAAAGGCTGGGATCACGACGAGGTTGCTGTATATGACCGCAGCCAAGTGGAGACCGCTAAATCGCAAAACGAAATTGGTTATTCGGTACTAAGAGGGGGCGATATAGTAGGTGAACACACCGCATACTTCGCCACAATGGGCGAAAGACTCGAATTAACCCATAAAGCAAGTTCAAGAATGACATTCGCTCTAGGTGCTGTAAGGGCTGCAAGCTGGTTGAAAAATAAACCTGTAGGACTTTATGATATGCAAGATGTACTAGATCTGAAGTAGTTTAGTTACTTTTTTAGCTGTTTGGGTCTAATTTTACCTACAGTGACTTGTTTGTAACAATTTACCAAATAATGTTAGACCTAAATAGCATATTCATGTAATATGCAGCCAATTTGCCAAAAATTACTAAATGCGTGTTTCCAATTATACCCAAGTGGCTAGTAAATCCAGGGTTTCAGTGGGAATAAAAATAGTTTTAGGCAAGAAAAATGATTGAAGGTTTAGTGGTTTACATCTGCATCATTTAAGACTGCGTAAAACAATTTAAGCTCACAAAAATCTGGTTTTGACGAACCCTCTGGGTATTGGCGGGGTGTTAGGCATATGCTTACTCCCGTTTTTTACTGTTAGGAGGTTTAACTTGACTAAATCCGCTCTGTTAGTCCTAGAAGACGGCACAGTGTTTCGCGGTACTGCAATCGGCGCTGACGGCATGTCTGTCGGTGAAGTAGTATTCAATACGTCTATGACTGGTTATCAAGAAATTTTGACTGATCCATCATACGCGGAACAAATCGTAACTTTGACGTACCCACACATCGGTAATACGGGTACCAACAGCGAAGACGAAGAAGCGAATCAAATTTGGGCTAAAGGCCTAGTGATCCGTGATTTGCCACTGCTAGCGAGTAATTTCCGTAACGAGCAATCGTTAGATGATTACTTAAAAGAACGTAATATTTTAGGTATTGCGGACATCGACACCAGAAAATTAACTCGAATTTTGCGTGATAAAGGCGCACAAAACGGGTGTATTATTGCTGGCGACGAGTTAGACGAGAAAGAAGCGTTACAAGCCGCGCAAGCCTTCCCAGGTTTAAAAGGTATGGATTTAGCAAAAGTTGTCTCAACCAAGGAAAATTTTGAGTGGCGCGAATCAAGCTGGACATTAGGCGAAGGATTTAAAACCCTCGATACTGCTGATGAAAAGTTTCATGTTGTTGCCTACGACTTCGGTGTAAAGCGTAATATTTTACGTATGCTTGTAGACCGAGGCTGTAAACTTACAGTAGTACCAGCGCAAACCTCTGCCGCTGACGTACTGGCTTTAAACCCTGATGGTATCTTCCTATCTAATGGCCCTGGCGATCCTGAGCCATGTACTTACGCTATTGATGCAATTAAAACCTTTTTAGAAACCGACACACCTATTTTTGGTATCTGTCTAGGTCATCAGTTATTAGCCCTTGCCTCAGGTGCTAAAACCGAAAAAATGAAATTTGGCCACCACGGCGCTAACCACCCAGTTAAAGACTTAGACCGCGATGTAGTGATGATCACGGCTCAAAACCATGGTTTTGCAGCTCAAGAGTCAAGCCTGCCAAGTACGCTTCGTGCCACGCACAAATCGTTATTTGATGGAACGCTTCAAGGTATTCATCGTACAGATAAACCTGCGTTTAGCTTCCAGGGTCACCCTGAAGCAAGCCCTGGCCCGCACGATGCAGCCCCATTATTTGACCACTTCATCGATTTGATGCAAGCGCGTAAACACTAATTTAACTGGAGTAATAATGCCAAAACGTACCGACATAAAAAGCATTCTTATCTTAGGCGCAGGCCCAATTGTAATTGGTCAAGCTTGTGAATTTGACTACTCTGGTGCACAAGCGTGTAAAGCACTTAGAGAAGAAGGCTACAGAGTTATATTAGTTAACTCAAACCCTGCAACTATCATGACCGACCCTGATATGGCCGATGCAACCTACATCGAACCAATTCATTGGGAAGTGGTAGAAAAAATTATTGAAAAAGAAAAGCCAGATGCAGTGCTGCCTACAATGGGTGGTCAAACAGCATTAAACTGTGCGCTTGAACTAGACAAGCACGGTGTATTGGCTAAGCACGGCGTTGAACTCATTGGTGCAACGGCTGATGCAATCGACAAAGCAGAAAACCGTGAACGCTTTGACATTGCAATGAAAAATATTGGTCTTGAATGTCCACGTGCTGAGATTGCTCACACAATGGAAGAAGCTAAAGACACAATGACTCGCATTGGCTTGCCATGTATTATTCGTCCATCTTTCACTATGGGCGGCACCGGCGGCGGTGTAGCGTATAACATGGAAGAGTTTGAAGAGATTTGTGAGCGCGGCTTAGACTTATCGCCAACAAACGAATTACTAATTGATGAATCACTGATTGGTTGGAAAGAGTACGAAACAGAAGTTGTACGTGATAAAAACGACAACTGTATTATTGTTTGTACTATTGAAAACTTTGACCCTATGGGTGTTCACACTGGCGATTCAATCACCGTTGCACCAGCGCAAACGCTAACCGACAAAGAATACCAAATTATGCGTAACGCCTCTATGGCGGTATTGCGTGAAATTGGTGTTGAAACTGGCGGTTCGAATGTACAGTTTGGTATTAATCCTGCTGATGGCCGTATGGTTATTATTGAGATGAACCCACGTGTATCACGTTCATCTGCATTAGCATCTAAAGCAACGGGTTTCCCAATTGCTAAAATTGCTGCAAAGCTAGCAGTAGGTTACACGCTTGATGAACTTCAAAACGACATCACTGGCGGTAAAACACCAGCGTCTTTTGAGCCTTCAATCGATTACGTTGTAACAAAAATTCCTCGCTTTAACTTTGAAAAATTTGCCGGTGCGAACGATCGTTTAACTACGCAAATGAAATCGGTTGGCGAAGTAATGGCGATTGGTCGTAACCAACAAGAATCATTACACAAAGCATTACGTGGTCTTGAAGTGGGTGCAACAGGTTTTAACCCGATAGTTGCACTTGATGACCCTAAAGCAAAAGAAAAAATCATCCGCGAATTACGCGAGCCAGGCGCTGAGCGTATTTGGTACATTGCCGATGCAATGCGCCATGGCATGAGCGTTGATGATGTTTACGAACTGACTAAAGTTAACCGCTGGTTCCTAGTACAAATAGAAGACATTTTAAAAGACGAAGCAAAAATTGGTGAAGTAGGTATGGCTGGTTTAAATGCCGACTTCCTACGTAAACTAAAACGCAAAGGCTTTGCAGATCCGCGTATAGCTGAAATTGCGGGTGTATCTGAAGCTGAAATTCGTAAAAAGCGTCATCTATTAAACATCGTGCCAGTATACAAGCGTGTTGATACGTGTGCAGCTGAATTTAGCTCAGACACTGCTTATATGTATTCAACTTACGATGAAGAGTGTGAAGCTAACCCAACTGATCGTGATAAAATCATGGTTATTGGTGGCGGCCCTAACCGTATCGGTCAAGGTATTGAGTTTGATTACTGTTGTGTACATGCTTCGCTTGCGCTTCGTGAAGACGGTTATGAAACCATCATGGTTAACTGTAATCCTGAAACGGTATCTACCGATTACGATACATCTGACAGGTTATATTTCGAACCAATTACACTTGAAGACGTACTCGAAATCGTACGTGTTGAAAAGCCAAAAGGCGTTATCGTGCAGTATGGTGGTCAAACACCACTTAAACTAGCGCGTGAGCTTGAAGCGAATGGCGTGCCAGTGATTGGTACTTCACCTGATGCGATTGACCGTGCAGAAGACCGCGAACGTTTCCAACAACTTGTTGAACGTTTAAACTTACTTCAGCCAGAAAACGCAACAGTAACTTCAACTGAAGAAGCTTTACTTAAATCAGTTGAAATTGGCTTCCCATTGGTTGTACGCCCGTCGTATGTACTTGGTGGTCGTGCAATGGAAATTGTATACGACGAAGATGATTTACGTCGCTACATGACCGAAGCTGTGCAAGCATCAAACGAAGCGCCTGTATTGCTGGACCGTTTCTTAGATAATGCGATTGAAGTTGACGTTGACGCAATTTGTGATGGCGAGCAAGTAATCATCGGCGGTATCATGGAGCATATTGAACAAGCGGGTGTTCACTCAGGTGACTCAGCATGTTCATTACCAGCACATTCATTATCGCAAGAAGTGCAAGATGTAATGCGCAAGCAAGTAACCGACATGGCGCTTGAACTTGGTGTTGTTGGCTTGATGAATACACAGTTTGCAGTAAAAGATGGCAAAGTGTACTTAATTGAAGTTAATCCACGTGCTGCACGTACTGTACCGTTTGTATCTAAAGCAACCGGTGTGGCGCTTGCAAAAGTAGCTGCACGTTGTATGGCAGGTCAGTCTTTAGCAAGCCAAGGTATTACTAAAGAAGTGATTCCTCCATACTACAGCGTTAAAGAAGTTGTACTGCCGTTTGCTAAGTTTCAGGGGGTGGATCCAATCCGTGGTCCTGAAATGCGTTCAACGGGTGAAGTGATGGGTGTTGGTGATACTTTCGCCGAAGCATTCGCAAAAGCACAATTAGGTGCAAGCAACACTTTACCACGCGGTGGTCGCGCGCTATTATCTGTTCGTAATAGCGATAAGCCACGTATTGTTGAATTAGCCAAAATCATGACCGACTTAGGTTTTGAACTTGACGCAACTGGTGGCACGGCACAAGCTCTTGAAGAAGCTGGCATTGAAGTACGACGTGTAAACAAAGTATATGAAGGCCGCCCGCATATTCTTGATTATATCAAGAATAAAGAGTACAGCTATATCGTTAATACCACCGAAGGTCGCCAAGCGATCGAAGATTCGAAGGTGTTACGTCGTGGTGCATTGCAAAATAAAACCAACTATACGACAACCTTGAACGCGGCATTCGCTAACTGTACTGCTAATAAAGCAGATGACCGCAGTAAAGTGACGTCAGTTCAAGAGCTACACCTGCGATTGAACTAAGGAAATGTGCCAAGGCCAACTAGGGCCTTGGTGTTAAGTGAGAAAAGTATGCAATCAATTCCGATGACAGTTCGTGGCGCAGATTTACTGCGTAAAGAGCTTAACGAATTAAAAACAGTTACCCGTCCTAAAATCGTAAGTGATATTGCGGTTGCACGTGAACATGGTGACTTAAAAGAAAATGCTGAGTACCACGCTGCGCGTGAGCAACAGGGTTTTTGTGAAGGTCGAATTCAAGAAATTGAAGCAAAGCTTTCAAATGTTCAAATTATCGACGTAACTAAAATGCCGAATACTGGTAAAGTTATCTTTGGCACTACGGTAACTATTGTAAATGTAGAAACCGATGCAGAAGTAAAATACCGTATTGTGGGCGATGATGAAGCAAATATTAAAAACAATTTAATATCTGTTAACTCGCCTATAGCGCGTGGTTTAATTGGTAAACAAATGGACGACGCAGTGTCTATTGAAACACCAAAAGGTATTGTTGAGTACGAAATCATTGAAGTTGAGTATCTTTAACGCACAACTCACTTTAACGTTTTAAATAAAAGCCGATGTAATTACATCGGTTTTTTTATGTCTTAAATAAATTACTATACTGATAAGGGCGTTCATATTGCATAAAGAGTAGGCATGATGATATAGGTACATAATCACTTCATTAAAAGGAACACTCAATGGCTAATATACTTTACCCTGCGCCTTTAAAAGTAGGATCAAAAATAGCAATTTGCTCACTTTCAGCAGGTCTTAAAGAAAAGTTCCATGCACGATTAGACATTGTTATAAATGGATTAAAAAATCGAGGGTATGATGTTGTTGAAGGCGAGTTTTTACGTCAAAACAAACCGCGTGAACAGCTTAATGCTAAAGCACATGCTCAGCAATTAATGGGCTTTTTATTAGATGAAGAAATTGATGCAATTATGCCGCCAATGGGTGGTGAGCTGGCAATGGAAATACTGCCACTGCTTGATTTTAATGCCATTAAACAAGCAAAGCCTAAATGGTTAGTTGGCTTTTCTGATGTGAGTACTATTGCCTGTGCATTAACGGCTAAGTGCCAATGGGCGACCCTGCACAGTGCTAACCTTATGCAGTTGCATCCTGATGAAAAAAATCCGTATAGCTTACAAATATTCGAAACCCTTACTTACGAAGCGGGTAGTAAATTTGAGCAAGGGCCTTCCTCTTTATATCAAAAAAACAAGCCTAGCTACGCGCAAAACCCAAATGAATTACTAAGTCCTAGCGAGCCAACAAAATGGCAATGTTTAAACTACACAGATAAACGCACCATAGAAATGTCAGGTCGCTTATTTGGCGGATGTTTAGATACAGTAGGTTTACTGCTCGACTCACCATTTTTAGCACTACATGAATTTAAAAAGGACAGTGCGCCCGAAGGGCTTATTTTATACCTTGAAAACTCAGAACTTACACCTACAACCGTTGCACGATTTTTACTGTCATTAAAATTAGCTGGCATATTTGACGACATTAATGGTTTGGTTTTAGGGCGAAGTGAAATTACTCAAAGTCATTATGATGCCTTTGACTATCGACATGCGCTTGATGTAGCACTGGGTGGGTGTTTATTCCCAGTCATTTTTGATGCTGACATAGGGCATGTTCAACCTAACTTAAATTTAGTTAACGGCGCTACGTGTACGCTTATTGCTGATATAAATGAAGGTATAGTAAACAGTGCATCGTTAAATATTCAACTTTCGTAGTTTTTATCGCATTTAGTTTTGAAAAACAAATAAGTACAGGCGTATAATGTGCCTGCAGTAAGTGCTAATGCTTACTGTAAATTCTCAGGGCGGGGTGAAATTCCCCACCGGCGGTATGTTTAAAGTTACTTGTAACTCAAACGAGCCCGCGAGCGCTTTATTTAACTTATTTTTACGGTTAAGTAAAGGTCAAGCAGATCTGGTGAGATGCCAGAGCCGACGGTTAGAGTCCGGATGAAAGAGAATATAGCTTATTTATGTACACCAAAACGTAGCTTTTTGGTGAGCATTTTTAATGCTGTTTTGGTTTAATTCATGCAATTTTATTTGTATGGCTTTGCCATGCCTTTCAGTGTCCTGAATCTATTATTTTTTATTTGGAATATAATGATGATTCAGTCTCTACTTACTCAATTCGGCGAAAGCCAAATCCGCGTACAAAGCGCAATTACTGCACTACAGCAAGGGCAAGGCGTACTTGTTGTTGATGACGAAAACCGTGAAAATGAAGGCGACTTTGTATTTTCAGCTGAGCATTTAACGACTTCTCAAATGGCCGAAATGATCCGCGAAGGCAGCGGCATTGTTTGCTTATGCATGGGGGAGGAGCGTATTAAACAGCTCGACTTACCGCAAATGGTTACCCACAACACGAGTCAAAATAACACCGCTTATACAGTCACTATTGAAGCTAAGCATGGCGTTACAACAGGTGTGTCTGCTGCTGATAGAGTAACGACTATAAAAGCGGCGACAGCCGATAACGCTAAACCAAGTGATTTATCGCGCCCAGGGCATGTATTTGGTTTAAAAGCACAATCGGGCGGAGTATTAGTTCGTCGTGGCCACACTGAAGCATCGGTTGATTTAATGCAGCTTGCCGGCTTAAAACCATTTGGTGTAATTTGCGAACTAACAAATCCTGATGGTTCAATGGCGCGCTTACCTGAGGTGAGTGATTATGCTAATAAACATAATATGACTGTGGTTTCTATTGAAGATTTAGTACAATACATTCAGGCTGCGCAGCTTCAAGTAAGTTAAACCGCTTTGAAGAAAAAAACCACTTATTTAAATAAGTGGTTTTTATAATATTGTTATCATTTAAGTTTACAACGTATTACTTATAAAACTTGAATAACTTGCTCTTTTGCCAAGCGAGATTTAGGTAGTTTAGCATTATAATCTTCAGCGCTATCATGATAGCCAAGCACTAATGCCACGTCGCATACGTAACCATTGAGTTCTTTTTCAAAAACTTCGCCAATCAGCTCGGCATCTACGCCTTCCATTGGAGTAGAATCAACCCCTAAACGTGCAGCTGCATGCATAGTGTTACCCAGTGCAATGTAAGTTTGTGCTTTAGTCCACTCTTCATTACCGCCTTGCTCATCAGTATTCATATCCACAAACGCATAAGCACCAAAAGCTTGTTCGCGATTTTCTGCTTTAGTACGGCCATTTTTAATATCTGCATCAATGATTTGTGCGTAATCATCGCGGGTATATTTAGGGTTATGAGCAAATAATATTATATGCGACGCTGTTTTAATATGTGGCTGGTTAAACGCAAATTTATTAGCAAATGTACTGTGCATACGCTCTTTGGCTTCATCTGATTCAATTACGATGAATTTCCAAGGTTGCGAGTTAATTGATGATGGAGATAAGCGCATAGCTTCGTAAATAACTGCTAAATCGTCTTGAGATACACGTTTCGTTGCATCGTAACGTTTTGCTGTGTAACGCTTTTCTAAGTCATTAATAATAGGGTGAGTCATTGGTTTCTCCAAAATAAATAAGATTAGCTGTACAAAGTATTCGTCATTTACTTTATGTATAAATAATACAGCTTGCTTTGCATTAAATAAATCGCATAATCATTGAATCATTATCAAATATAAATAGATAATATGAATATAGAAGATTTAAAACTTATTTTAAAAGTCGCTGAGTTTAGAAGCATTACGCTTGCAGCTGCTAAATTAGATATGCGTACAGCCACAGCAAGCGCTGCTATTAAGCGTGTTGAGTCTGCGCTTGGTAGTGAACTATTTGTTCGTACAACACGTCATTTAAGGTTATCGGCTGCTGGGGAGCGCTACATACCACAATGTGAGCAGGCTTTAGCAGTGCTTGAACTTGCAAAGCAAAACCTTAAAGGTGAACATGACGAAATCGAAGGGGAGTTACGTGTTGCACTTTCATCTGATTTGGGGCGCAATTTAGTGATCCCATGGATTGATGAACTCATGGATAGTTATCCTAAGTTAAGCCTACGAACACATATAAGTGATAGTAATATCGACTTTTATCGTGACTCAGTTGATATAGCACTTCGTTATGGCTCGCCTAATGATGCAAGTGTTTATGGTTTTAAAATTTGTAACGTACCACGCTTATTATGTGCAACTGACGAATACCTCTTACAAAACGGGACTCCCGTGCATCCTGATGATCTAGCGTCGCATCAAGGTTTGTTTTATCAGTTGCAGGATATTATAAATAATACGTGGGAATTCAGTGATGGTGAGTCAAAATATAAAGTTAAAATGGGTGGCAGGCGCGCCTCAAACGACGGCGATTTAGTAAGGCGCTGGTGCGTTGCGGGTAAGGGCTTAGCTGTAAAGTCGGCACTTGATATAGCCGACGATTTGCTTAACGACAGGGTGGTTACCGTAATGCCAAATTATCAACATGTTAATGGTGAACTTTGGCTTATTTGTCCAAGTAGGCAGTCAATAACCCCTGCGGTGCGTTTACTACGTGATGCATGCAGAGCAAAATCCCAAGCTATTTTGCAGCAGTTGGTAAATAAAGGCATTATTGATAAAAGTGTACTGAGCTAATTAAGGAAGAGTTATGCAAGTTGATGATATTAGGGTTTTTATTCCCTGTAAAAGCTATGAGCAATCTCAGCGCTTTTATATAGCGCTTGGATTTAAGATTGAAGATGCCTCAAATGATTTATGTGTGTGTACCTTTGGCGAATGTACGTTCTTTTTACAGCGTTATTATAATAAAACGTTTGCTGAAAACTTAATGCTGCAACTTTGTGTGTTAAATATAGATGAAGCATACGAACTCATTAGTAACCTAAACGGTTTTGACATCCGCTTTGAGGGTATAAAACGAGGGCGTGTTGAACTTTATGGATTGAAATTTGTTCAATCTAGGGGCGATTTAATCGCGGCGCAGGGTTTGTAACCTAGTGGGCTAAGTAAAAACCGAGCAACAAAGAGTCAATCGCCCCTAGAAAGAACCCAAAGGGCAGCGTATGTTTGGTCTTTATGCTACGTTATCGCCTATGTATGGGGAACAACCACATATCATAGGCTCTGCCTTGCCTAAATACCAAACACACAGCTGCAAATTCAACCACCAAAGGTCAACACGCCCTAGACCCTTGGGGTACGTTATTTACTTATGGGGACCATCGGGTGAGCTTTGGCACGTAACTGAATTAAATTAAAAATAAAAAGGAATAAATATGAAATTTAATAAATATATAATCATTTTGATGGCGGCCTTACTTGCTTCTTGTAGCTCGTTTATGAGTAACAATACAGGTAAAAATACACAATCTAGTAGCTTAATGGATTTTTTATATCCTGATCAACAAAGCCGTGCTACCTATAAACCTGAAATACCTGTTTTAAAACTTCCTGTTACCGTCGGAATTGCATTTGTACCGTCTAAAAACTGGCAGCCAGACGGGCTAGAGACCCAAAACCAAGTCGAATTACTCGAAAAAGTAAAAAAGTCATTTCTTCAATATGATTACATTGACCGCATTGAAGTTATACCAAGCACCTATTTAAAGGGTGGTGAAGGTTTTACAACACTCGAGCAAGTAGGGCGACTTTACGATGTAGATGTAATGGCACTGGTTTCATATGATCAAATTACGCAATCTTATGAAAATAATGCAGCCTTACTTTATTGGACAATAGTGGGTATGTACGTTATTCCAGGTAATGAAAATACAATCCAAACCTTTGTGGATACAGCTGTTTTTGATATTAAAAGTAGAAAAATGCTATTTAGAGCACCTGGTATAAGTAAGCTTGAAAAAAGAACAACAGCAATAGGTATTGATGAAACGTTATCTGAAAAGTCGGCTGAAGGTTTTAATCTAGCGGTTAGTGATATGAGTACTAATTTAGATGCAGAACTAGCAAGGTTTAAAACACGTGTTAAAGAAGAAAAAATTGCAAAAGTCGAAAATAAAGATGGCTCTAGCAGCGGAGGCTCTTTGAGTATTTATTTACTCGTTTTGTTGTCGTTATTAGTTATGCGTAGTAAAAAAGTTTAAAGCAAAAAATAGCTAAGTACTTTAATAATGCCACCTACTTTGAGCAGGTGGCATTATTTTTTATTCGCTAACTTAGCTTTTTATTAAAAAACTCAACGGTACGCTGCCATGCAAGCTCGGCATTGTCTTTATCATATCGACCTGTAGAGTCGTTATGAAATCCATGATTTGCCCCTTTATACATATGCATAGTGTATTCAACGTTATTAGCTTTTAAATCTTGTTCGTACTGTGGCCACGACGCGTTTACACGTTTATCAAGCTCGCCTAATTGAATCATTAATGGCGCTTCAATGTTTTTACGTAAACTTTCGCTGGCTGGAGTACCGTAGAAAGGCACTCCGGCGCTGATTAAATTACTATCTACTGCCGCTAAATAATTAACAATGTAGCCACCAAAACAAAAACCGACAGCGCCTAACTTACCGTTACTGTTAGCATGCGATTTTAAAAAGTGCGCTGCGGCTACAAAATCGTTTTGAATTTTAGCGCGATCCATGGTTTTTTGCATAGCACGTCCTTCATCATCGTTACCAGGGTAGCCACCCAGTGGAAAGAGCGCATCGGGTGCAAATGCAATAAAGCCTACCTTCGCTAAGCGTCTTGCTACATCCTTTACGTATGGGTTTAATCCACGGTTTTCGTGTATCACAAGCACAACAGGGAGCTTACCTTCTATGTTTTTAGGGGTTGCTAAGTAACCCTTGCCTTTACCGTGCCCGTTTGGCGAATCGAATTCTTCGTACGTTGCCGTTATATCGTCATCGTTAAACGACACTTGTTCAGCCAGCGCGTAATTAGGTAATAATGCTGATGTAAGTACAGCCATTGAAAAACCAAGTGCAGCAAGGCCACCGAGTTTCTTCATAAAAGTACGTCGGTCCATTAAACCGTGGGCGTACTCGTCATACCAATCAAAGGCTTCTTGAGGAATGTGATCAGAGGGGGATGTATTCATGGCTGTTCCTTAATTTTATTATGTCTATTTATTATTTAAATACCATAACGCATTAAGAATAAAAAACGAGCAATATTTCTCTCAGTTATTAGGACTGTTGCCAAAGTTATCCTGCGTGTTAAAAAATAAGTAATAGAAGTATTGTTAGCAAATAGGTGAATATCATTTTTAAGCTAAAAATAAAAAGCTCGACATAATATGCCGAGCTTTTTTGGTTGGGATGTTACTTAATTTAGCTGTGAGTAGGCGCTGGTTGGGCATCTACTAGTGGTGGCTTGCCACGCATTTTACGTACTAATCGCTTAGCATCTTCTAGTGCAACATACTGACACGGTATAAGTATCAGTGTAATTACTGTGGCAAATAACACACCAAAAGCAAGTGATACAGCCATTGGGATAACAATTTTAGCTTGTAAACTCGTTTCAAAAATAATTGGCATTACACCAATAAAGGTAGTGATTGAGGTAAGTAATATTGCTCTAAAGCGACGAGCACCGGCTTGCATTACAGCATCCTTAATCGAAACACCTTCAGCGCGGGCTTTGTTTACAAAATCGACCATAACGAGGGAGTCATTTACGACCACACCCGCTACAGCAATTATGCCAAACATCGATAAGCTACTCATGGTCATGCCTAAAATCATATGCCCAAACATCGCGCCAACTACACCAAACGGAATAACCGACATTATAATAAGTGGCTGCGAGTAAGAGCGAAGTGGAATCGCTAACAAGGCAAATATAATCATCATTGATATACCAAAATCACGAAGCTGCTCTGAAGCGCTATCCATCTCTTCTTGAATGCGCCCAGCTACATCACTTGTAACGCCAGGGTAGCTTTTAAGTAATGTTGGTAAGTATTCATCACGAATTTCTTCTGCAATCGCAAATGGTTCGGCTTGGTCGGTATTTACCGCAGCCCATACGTTTACAGTACGTTTAGAGTTTTCGCGGCGAATACGGTTTACACCGTCAACCAGCTTAACTTCGGCTACTTCACTTAGCGGTACTTCAGCGCCTGTAGGCGTAATAATACGCACACTTGCTATGTCACTTATTGAGTTACGTTCGTCTTCTGGATAGCGGATCATGACTTTAATTTCTTCGCCTTCACGCAATATTCGCTGCGCTTCTAAGCCGTAGTAACTAAAGCTTACTTGCGATGCGACATCAGCAAGCGTTAATCCCATGCTATAAGCCAGTGGTTTTAAATCAAGTTGTACTTCGTCGGTAGCGCTTTGCATTGAATCGTTTACGTCGCCAACGCCTTCCATTGTTTGTAATTTAGCTTTTAATTTACCAGCCACTTCTTTTAGCTCGTCAGCATTTTTGCCTTCAAGTTTAAAGCTAACGTCGCCATCATCTCGACCGCCATTCATTATACTGTCTTGAATGGTCATGGTTTTAATGCCCGGTAAAGCGGGCATTTGCTCGCGCCATAATGCACTTAGAGCAAAGGTGTCGATAGGGCGTAAATCAGGCTCTACCAAAATAGCCATAATATTTGCTTGCGTTCGTCCGCGAAGGCTTACCGATAAATCGCGGATCATCGGTTTACCGTATTGCTCTTGTAGTTGCTGATCGACCTGTAACAACACGCTTTCTATTTTACGTGCGGTTTCAAGCGTTGCTTGCTCAGATGAGGCAAGGTTCATTTCTATATCAATACGCGGAAAGTCGTGCGGTATTTTAGGGTTTGGTACAAACTTAACTAAACCACCTGCAAACATACCTGCGCTTACAATAAGCAAACACATAAAGCCGACAATCACTGTATAGCGATAATGAATACAGCGGCCAACAAAAGGAAGGTAATAGTTATTCACAAAGCTTTTTAAGCTGCTATCAATCACCATACGTAAGCGGTGTAATAGGTTTTTAGGATTTGGTTTACGTGGGTTCATTGCTGCAATATGCGCAGGTAAAATAAGTTTTGATTCAATGAGTGAAAAAATCAAACATAAAATAATCACGCCACCAATGGCCTTAGAAAAAGCAGCGCCAGGGCCGGTTGCGAGTGTTTGAGGTAAAAATGCCGCAATAGTCGTTAGTACACCAAAGGTTGCTGGCATCGCAACGCGTTTTACACCGCGTACAACGTTATCAAGTGTGTGACCGTATTTTTCTATTTCGGCACTGGCTGACTCGCCCACAACTATGGCGTCATCAACAACAATCCCGAGTACAAGTATAAAGGCGAAAAGAGAGGCTAGGTTAATTGTTACATCTAAAAAGCCAATAGGCATAAACAAAAATGCGCCTAAAAACGAAACCGGTAAGCCCATCATTACCCAAAATGCTAAGCGGAGCGGTAAAAATAGTGCCAGCACTATCATTACTAACAAGCCACCCCAAATCATGTTATCGACCATCATATCGAGTCGACCTTCAAGGTAGTAAGTTAAATCAACAATAGGAGAGAGCTTAACGCCTGCAGGTAAAAGTGGCTCTTTAGTTGCCATGTAGCTTTTAAGTACTTTTGCTACATCGGTAATGTCTTGATCTTTTGATGCGTTTACTTCAAACGAGAGTGAATTTTTACCATTGTATTTTGAATATTGTAGACCTTCTTCAAAGCCATCATTAATAGTTGCAACATCGCCTAAATAAATTTGTGCGCCATCAGCAAGGGTAATAAGTGGCAGTTTTTCAAACTCAAAACCACGGTAGGCTTGTTTTTCAACACGCATCGAAATATAACCATTTTCAGAGCGTATTTGTCCCGCCGACATATTTGCCGAAAAGTTTTGCACCGCGCCTGCAATATCTCTAAATGTTAAGCCATATTCGCGCAGTTTATCGGGGCTGACTTCTATACCAATTTCGTATTCTAAGCCGCCGTTAAAATTAACAAGGTTAACGTGAGGCAGTGCTTGTAGTTCGTCTTTTATATCGTTGCCAAGCTCTTTTAACTGGTAGTTACTCATGTCGCCGTAAAGCGCAAGTATCATTACTTCTTGCTCAAACTTATCGCGGCGCACAACAGGGCGCTCCATTCCCGCAGGAAAGGTGTTTATTGAATCAACTTGTACTTTAATTTCATCAAGTACTTCTTGTGGATTGTATTGTTCTTCTATTTCAATCCACGCTTGTGAAAAACCACGGTTAGAGTACGTAATTAGGCGTTTAATGCCTTCAATACCTTCGAGGTTTTCTTCAACTTTTATGGTTATGCCTTCTTCAACCTCTTGCGGGGCTGCACCTGGGTAAACTGCTTGTACGCTTATCCAGTTGCTTTCAAACTGTGGGAACATTTGTTTGCGAATGGTCATCGCCATTAAAATACCGCCCACTAATATAAATATCATTAGTAGGTTGGCAGCAACGGGATTTCGGGCAAACCATGCTATTAACCCTGTTTCACGAGTGTTCATGATTATTCCTCTTTCAGCGCAAGTTGAGTTACATCAGTTTTATCAGGCGCAATATCTTCAATTTTTACTGCCATACCTTCAGTTGGGTATTCAAGCGCTGAGGTAACAATTTGCTCGCCATTCTTTAACCCTTGGCTGGCTATAATCATGCCGTTTTGTTCGCGTATAATATTGAGAGTTTTAAATGATAATGTTAAATCGTCATTTAAAATTACAATTTTATTATCTTTAACTAAATGGTGCGCAACAATAATCGCGTTATCAAGCGGGCGACCTTCAATGGTAGCGTTAATATATGAACCAAAACGAAGAGGGCGTGTTTTATCGCCATAAGGTGTTGCAAGTTGTGCAACCAAGTAGCTCATACGGCTTGTTTGATCAACCACACCTTCGGTGCGAATTACTTTGGCTTGCCACATTGTTTGCTTACCCGCGTATTCTGCGTTAAATGTAACATTTGAGCCTACGCCGCCATTTTTTAAATATTGCAGTTCTTGGTCGGCAACTGGTAAACGTACCTCTGCAACTGAGGTTGCACTTAATGCACCAAAACTATTACCTGGGTTTACCACGGAGCCTAAGCTAATTGTGCGCTCATTAATAATGGCATCATAAGGGGCTTTAATATAAGTACGTTCAAGATTGCGGCTAGCACGTTTAACACTTGCTTGAGCAGAGCGGTAACGCGCTAGTTTTTCGGCCAGTTGTGGTTTACGTAAATAAAGTTCTGAGGCAATAGCTTCGCTTGAGTCCGATTTAATACGCTCCCATTCAGCTTTTGCTACGTGTGCTTGTGCGCGTTCTATTTCAAGTGCTGAGCTTGCTTGTGCTAAACCTGCTTGCGCTTCAATAAAGTCTGCCTCGTAATCATTTGCATCAATTCGTGCTAAAATATCGCCTTGCTTTACAAACGCGCCTTCAACAAATTGATCTGATACCGAAATAACTTGCCCACTAACTTGTGCTATCAGCTCGGTACGGTCCTTTGGTTTAACAATGCCGTACGATTTAACATCGAGCGTTATAGAATCTAAAAGTATGCTTTGTGTTGCAACTAAAGGGCGTAAATCTTGCTCTGGCTTTTCTTCCGGTGGTTTTTTCATTGCCGTAAAGGCGAAAGCTAAAGCAATACCGCCTGCTAAAACAGCAATTGGGAGTATTATTTGTTTTGTAGTAGCCACAAGGCATTCCTTCATAATTGATGGTGACAGAGCAATAATACGCAATAAAGTGTTTACAAGGCGTTTTAAGATGTAACAAAGCATTACATATGTACATTACAACTCAACATGCGGCTAATTACGTTCCTAAAAAGGAATTAATGTAAGTGTGTTTTATTCAGAGGATATTATGAAAACCGAATCGATGAGTTGCAGGCTAGGCTGCGGTGCATGTTGTATTGCGCCAAGTATTAGTTCGCCTATTCCAGGTATGCCAAATGGTAAAAAGGCCGGAGAGCGCTGTATTCAGCTAGACGAACGTAATTTATGTAAGTTGTTTGGTGATTCAAGCCGACCTAAAGTATGTAGTGATTTTAGCGCTACGCTTGATGTGTGCGGGTCAACAAATGCACAAGCTCTAGCGCTTATTACAGAGCTCGAAGAGCTAACTTAATTTTCGTTTTTAATACACATCTATTTACATATATTATTTATAAAAATAAAAATCTTCACAAAGCAATTAAAAGCAGTCGTTAATTTATTTAATGGTGAAATATTAGACATATTTAATTTTGTTGCTAATATGGGAAATTGTAAGATGCTTTTTATACATCTTATCTATAGGTGATTTCGTTCAATCTTAATTTTTTAAAAGGAAAGAAAAATGAAAAATTTACTTACAGCATTTACATTAGGTGTGACTTTATTAGGTTGTTCAAACTTACCCATTAAAACCGATATTAAAGAAGACCACTTTAGGCTCGAGAACTTTAAAAGAGAGCAAGGCGTAGATAGAGAATATGTCCACTTGATGTGCTTTAACAAAAAACCGACACAATGGGCTGAACCAAAGCAGTATAACAGTGGTGAGCATGATTTATGGGTAAAGGCGAGTGTTTCAAACCCTGATGTTTTAAACAGTCAAAAAGAAGCTTTTGTTAATTTTAACGTTAATTTAGATTCTGATAAAAGTTACATGTTAAATAGAAAAAGGGAAGGGGATAAAATATCAATTTGGATACAAGAGGTCGAAACCGGTACAGTTGTTTCGCAGGTTCTTACAGACGAGCTTAGTCGCCCTTTACAAATTGATAATGAGCTAAGAAAAAGACAATGTCGTTCTGGTTCAATATAAGCTGAGTAATCAATGCTCTTAATATTTGATGAGCTGTTTATGCCTTGCTAAACATTCATCCAAAGGCCTGTTTTAAATAAACAGGCCTTTGGATGTGATAGCTCAATTTTACCAACTATACGTTGCGCTTAACGTATATTGCTCACCTCGCCCTGGTGTACCTGGTATCTCTTCAAACGATTCACCCCAGAGGTTATCTGCTGCTAAAGTAATAAATAAGTTTTTTAGCATTGGCGGCGTAATTTTTAACGTTAAATGAGTAAATAAAGCATCGTCGTCACTACCGCGCAGCGCATTTTCGTGCTGTTTGCGCCACTCGTTATCTATTCTAAACTGCAATATATCAGTAGGATTCCAAACTGCGCCGAGTGTTAGGCGGTGATCAGGAAAGTTTAATGCGTAAAAACTAGCGTCAATATCTGCCGCACCGTAATTTTCTGATTTATGAAGGTAGGTGTAACTCGCTACAATTTCGGTTGTTTCAAAGTGTTTAGTTGCTAAAAACTCAATGCCCGTCGTATTTATATCTACAGGGTTTGCAAAGCGCGCAGAGCTTGAATCAAAATTAAACGTCCAATCGGTTAAGTTGTCATCTTTGCGATAAAAAATAGCTGAATTAAGTTGCCAAGTTTGCTCATCAACTAATAAACCTAGCTCTAGGCTTTTAGTCGTTTCGCGCTCAAGGGTGTAATTACTTCTAAATAACCCGCCTGAATCACTTCCGCCAATGGCGGTATAGCCTGCTACTTGGCTCGCCTCTGCGTACGATAGATAAAACGTGCGCTCAAAACCTTTACTGTTATGTGTATTAAGCGTTATATCACCAATAAGTGACAGTTCAGAGTCGTCTCTATTTGTATCGTCAAACGCAGCACCTAAACGAAATGTAAGTTGTTTGTTACCCTCAAGCGCCATTTTGTATTCAGGCAATACGCTTAATTTATAATACTTACGAGAGGTAAAGTTGTTTTCAAGCGTGGTAGATTCAATTGAGTCGTCAATAAACTGTACTGAATAATTTACAGCAAATACATCGCTTTGAGCATGATGCCCCGATAGCGCTAACGACTTAACTTCACTTTTGTGAAACGCTTCAAAAGCGCTTGGATTTTCGCGAGAGTAAATATAATGATCGTCGTGTGTGCGGTAATATGCCGACACTTCAAAATTACTATCCTGTGCATAATTTTGCTTATGGTTTAGCATTAATAAGCGAGTTTCTAGCTCTTCTGTTTCGTTAACGCCAAATGGAGTGTACAAATTTGGCCAACCAAAAAACTTATCTTGTGAGCCAAAAAATAAATCTGTTTGAGAATCAGCGCTAGCTAATTGAACGCGACCCGATGCACGCGTAAAGTCGTGATCGCCGTTATCAATAGTGCCATCGCTTTGTGAATGAGAAATCTCACCTTCAAAACCAAGCTTCCAATCCTTTGCGCCTTCAAGGGGCATACTCACACCTGCATGTAAGCTTTGTAAGTTAAAATCGTTTGTGCCAGTACCTACCGATACACTGCCGCCCGTGCTAATTGGTTTCCAGCCAAACGATACAGTGCCTACAGAGCTATTAGCTCCATTAAGCGCATTGTCTGCGCCTGTTAAAATATAAGGGCCGGTAAGCATTTGCGGTGCAATAGGAATTTCAGCAAAATAATGCCCAGACTGTGGGTCAAGTAAAGTAGCACTACCAATCCTAAAGCCGGTGTTTTCAAAAATACCACCGCGTATAGTTACATCGGCTTGCGCTTCAGCCATATTACGTGATTGTAAATCAACACGTGGGTCATATTCTAAATTAGATACTGGAGAGTCAAATGTACCTACAGGTAACGTGTTTGCAGTGGGCGATGCCTCAACTGTTATTTTTTCGATTGCCGGTGATGTTTCAGTTTTATCAGTTACAGCTTCGCCGTAGGCAAAACTGCTCACGCTGCATAGCAGTGCAGGGAGTATAAAGTGCGGTGACCATTTCATGTTGTGTGTCTCATTTTTTATATGCAATTACGATAACAATTAAATTCAGAACACACTTTTAAGGCGTGATAAAATAATTCAATTAAACAACTGCGATTTTGGCGCGATTGTACATTAATTCATTAAAAACTGCATTTGATAATCATTTGCAAAGTTAATGCATCTAACAAACTTGGTCACATTTATTATGAATATAAAACAACATGATACTATTTACTTTGCTGGTGGCTGCCTGTGGGGCGTACAAGAATTTTTAAAGCACTTACCAGGCGTAATAAGTACTGAAGCAGGGCGCGCTAATGGTACAAGCAAAACCACTAACGGCGAATACGATGGTTATGCCGAATGCGTAAAGGTAATTTTTGACCCAAAAGTCGTTAGCCTAAATAAGCTGTATGACTACTTTTTTGAAATTATTGACCCATACAGCATTAATAAACAAGGGGATGACGTAGGCCCCAAATATCGCACTGCCATCTATAGCAAAAGCCAAGATCATTTAGAGGTTGCTAGCAATTATATAAGCCAGCGAAGTGATGCTGATAAAATTGTGGTAGGAGTAGAGCTGCTAACTAACTACGTGCCAAGCGATCCTGAGCATCAAGACCGCTTAACTAATCATCCTGATGACTATTGCCATATACCGCTTGAGTTACTGCATAAGTATAAATCGTAAATTTAACGCGGTGTTTTTTGTAGACGTGCAGCTTGCTGACGTGACGAGCGTAGCTCGTAATTTAGAGTAAAAATAAGTACATAAGGGCAAGTAATTAGAAGCTATCGCTTCTCGCGCAAGCAAGCTTAGCGCCTACAGATAAAATTTAACACGGTGTTTTTGTAGACGTGCAGCTTGCTGGCGTGACGGGCGTAGCTCGTAATTACTTTATTTTAAAAGTTCCAAAAATACACACCCACAAAAAAGCTCACATGCTGTGAGCTTTTTAAAAACTAATTTTAACTTACAGCTGCTTTTGCGGCGGGAAGTTACTTAAAATTTCGCTCACTGTTTTATTAATTGATGCTTCACGTTGTTCTGGCGATTGATTTTTCTTTAATCGACCTTCTTTCGCACCGCGCCATACAAGCTGGTTAGATTCACGATCTACAATATCAATAATCAACGTACCCACTTCGTATTCACGCGCGGTTGTATCACGTTGAAAACCAGTACCCCAATAACCCCAATGCGGGCGGTAGTTTACATTAAATGTATCTACTTCAAGCTCTTTGTCTACCGATGCATGATAATTAACAAGCACATCAGCCTGTGCTGCATCAACTAAGCTCATACCTAATGTTTGGCTCAGCTCTGCGTTTACGGCAGTGCGAACACGCTTTTCCATTAGGCCATTTATTTGATAGTTATTTGTGTCTTTAGTTAGGCTGGCGTTTTCTACCCAAGCAAATGTTTTAAAATTGCTAAAGTTAGCTGATTTATCGTAATCCCAATCAGGGGTTTGTGTACAGGCCGTAAGTAGTGCTAGCGCTGCAACAATAAGTATATTTTTCATTACGTTTGCTCCAATAAAATGCATTAATTTAAAATAACACACATAGTTTAAATGTGTATTATTTAAACGTCCTATATTTTAGTTTAGTTGGTTTGCCTTAACGGCCAATTAATTGTGTTCAACTTCAATCCAATCTTTTTCATCTACCCAGTTTTGTGCACCGTCTTTTACCGAGCGAATCGGCACAATGTAGTCACAACTTATTTGCGGCTTAACTGAGGCAAATATAGGAACAAAACCAAAGCTTAGTGCGGTTTCTATAATTGCTTTTTGATTTTGTGGGTCAATGTCGGCCGCTTCATCTATGTAAATAGGTATACGGTATAGGTTTTGTTCCTGATCGCTTAATAAGTAACGAATAAACAACATGCCACACAATAACTTAATCGTAATACGTGTGCCGTTTGAACCTGCAGAATCTATTTTTTCAAAGTGTTCGGTTTCACCTGCGCGGTTAACCACTTCAAAGCGAATATCAAATAAATCGGTAAGTGTTAAGCCCGCTTTATCTGAGGCGAGTTTAATTAAGTGATCTTTCGCTTCGTTTACCGCGCTTTCGCTATAAGGTTCTTGGCTAAGTAAATCAAGCGTGTCGCCTTGTTCAAACTGATGCGACGTGCTGATAATGGTATCGATACTATCAACCAGCATTTTGCGAGGTATTACGTTAATTTTAAACGCTTGCAGATTTGAAATACGGTGCTGGCTTATGCCTTTATTAAAGCTATTCATTTCGCGGCGAAGGCGGTCTAAATCTTCTCGCAAGCCTTTAATAGTTGCGGCCACTTCGGTAAGCGCAACGCGTGCTTGGCGCTCAACGGCATCGCGTTCGTTATCAATATTATGAAAGGCGCTTATTAGTTTTTGGTATTTAGTAAACTCGTCGTTTTCATTGTCGAATTTAGTAATACCCGCGTTATATACATGCAAATAGGTGTTGCGTACGTTTATGTCAAAATTACGCAGCTCTTGGCAGTCTTTATTAAAGTGATGAACAAGGTCGCTTAAGTTATCAAAGTCGACTGTAATATCAATCATGTATGGAGTTACTTTACCGCTGTATAAATCAAGCGTGTGATCAATTCGCTCGCTCTTAACTTGGCGCAGACGCTCAGTTTGACGATTAATTTGCTCTTGTTTCGATTTAATTAACGAGCGGCGGTCGGCAATTGAGCCACTATTTTTTTGAATATCTTGCAGGTAGTCGTCAACTTGTTCGCGCTCAGCTAATAACTGCTCTTTTAGCATGGCTTGCGCTTCAACCGACTGCTGCATTACCTCAAACTGCTCTAAGCGTTTTAGGGCGCCCTCAAGGCTCATTAGCTCATCGTATAATTCGTCTTTTTCTTTTTGTTTGTCGGCAACGTTTGCAGCAACATCGCGCTGTTGCTTAAACTCTTTAAGTGAATGCTCAAGTGCGCTTAGCTGAGCGGTTAATTGCTCTTTGTTTTCGCCGCTTTGCATTTGCACAGGAGATAGCTTTTTAAGTTTAATGCTCGCACCTGGTAGCGTTAATACGCCGCCTTTTACGTTTTCACTTAATAGCGATAAAAACTCACCAAATGCATCTTCGTCATCAATGGTTATATCGCCATTGGTGGTGGTCGCAAACGAGAGAATGTCGGGGTTTAAAATGCGCGATATTTCTTCCACTTCTTTTAACGATAAGTCTTCGCGCATACGGGTAAACAAATTAAACTCAAGGTTTTTAAGTTGCAGTTTTAAGCTCTTAATTTGTTTTTGTGTTTCGCTAATGCGGTAGTCAAGCGTATGTAGGCTTTGCCCTTGTGCGCTGGTTATAGAGTGCGAAAGCGACTCGTAATCTTGCTTTAACTGAGTCAGGCTGGTTTTAAGCGTGGCTTTATTTACCAGTTCAAATTCACTTTTAAGCGCATCGTAATCTAAAAACCACTGCTCAATTTGTGTTTGTCTGCGCTCTATATCGCGCGATTGCTGTACGTATAGGCTTTGCTTTTGCTCAAACTCGTGTTTTTCGTGCTCTATATCTTCAAGCGCGATGACAAGCTCAGAGAGTTGCGACTCTTGATAGGTATCAAAATCAATCAGTGCTTGGTCAATTTTAGGGGCGTACGCCGCCAATTTACCTTTAAGCACGGTTTGGTTTTCAAGCATTGACTCAAGCGCGGCTATTGGCTCTTGCATTGACTCAAGGGCTTTTAATTCGCGTTTTGAGCGGTTTACTTTATCAAACGAGCGACGCCATACTTCATAAAAGTCGACCTTAGAGTTCGACATATGGCGTTCAAAAACGCGTAACATAAAGCGTTTTACGTCGCTTGCGCCCAATTTGTGTAAGTTAAGAATACGTCTAAATATTTCTTTATAAATAGAGGAGTCTTGGACATTATTAAGCGGGATCATCTTTAGGTTAATGTCGCCGTCAAAAGGCGTTGCGCCGCCAGTAAGTAGCGCGTTTAGCTCTTGTGCTTTAAGCTCAATAGGGTTGTAGTTAAGCGATTTTAAATGGTTGAACAGCTTGGTAAATTTAATAATAGTTTTACCTTGCGTGTACTGCTCTAAATCAAGCTTTCCTTGATAACAAAAGTACTGATGCGCGTAACCGGCAATTTTACCAAGTCCCGCAACGCCTATTACTACCGAGCCATGAGGCAAGTTAGCTTCTAGTAAAATGTACGACTGATCGGATGAAAAATAAAACTTACGGGTTTCATCTAAATCGTGTCCGTCCCATTCTGTTAAGCGCAAATCGTTAATAAGCGGAAACTGCAGGGCGTTAATAACCGAGCTTTTACCGGTGTTATTGGGCGCGCAAATAGAGCTGCTTTTATCAAGCGGGATCACACACTTTGCATAGCCTGCGGTGTTAAGTAGGGCGAGTTTGCTTAGTCCGTATAGATTTTTCATTCCTCGTCCTCTGTAATGTAGGTTTCTTCGTTTACTTCCATGAGTGCATCTATGTAGCGGTGAATTGGCGCTTGTAGCATAAAGCCGCCTTCTACTTCACGGGCTAAACCTAAGCGCACCATGCGCAGGTAAACGTCTTTACGCAAATCCGATCCCGAAAATATCTCAAGCTGATCAAACAAATGTTTGTTAATTTGCACCAGCGTTTGCATAAGCTCTAAATCGTTTACGTCGTCAAACAATGCGCGCATTGGGTCTTTACCCGTATTGGCGTAGTGCTCAATTAAAATGTAAATGGTGAGCGCGATAGCGCGAGATATTTTGCCCATATTTGGCGTACTTTCGTCGCTACCAAAATAATAAAAGCCACGGCTGTCGTGTTTTAAATCGTTACCTAGGGCGGTAAATAGGGCGGTGTAGTCTTCTATGTGTTGGTCAAGCTCTTGCCACATTACGTTGTCTTGCTCGCAAATGTGATAACCCGCTACTAATTTTTTATTAATGGCTTGTAGATGGGTTAGCTCGTCTAAGTTTATGTGTGTCATGGTTTATTTACCTGCCTTTGAATCTGGCTGAGGCTCTGAATTAAATGGATATAAAGAAAAGTGCTGACCGGCAATTTTTACGCGGGCTTTTTCATCGCTTTGAATTATTTTAATATCGCTGTCGCTGACTAATTTTTGATACAAAAATAGCATTTCGTCGGCATCGAGATCTGGATAGCTTTCGTCTAAAAATTGCAGCAAGGGCTGCGGCTTTTTGCGTTTTTTATTAAAGCGCTTAGCAAAGTTGGTTTTAACATCGTTGTAGTCAGGAATATTAGGCGTAACAAATGCAGGCACGTCTTGCTGGTCAGGCAATTGGTATTCTTCGTGTTCAAATTCAACCAAGCTTGCCATGTAAGCCACAATATGGCGTTGCTGACCAAGCGAATATCGCTGCGCGTCGCTTACAAAATTTGGCTGCACAGCACTTAGCATATTGTCTACACCACTTTTACGCACCAGCCCAAGTACTTTGGCTGCTTGGCGAGTAATTAAGTTATTACGACGTAGCTCCTCGCGCAGTGGCATAAGCATATCAGCACTTTTACGTAAGCTTTCTCGGCCCATTAAATGCATTTCGAGTATACGGGTACGTAATTGCTCCAGCATACGTTTGTCGTTATACGCTTTACCTGAGCGCTCAATGTGCAGTATTTGCTTACTTATTTGCTCTTCAATGAGGGTAAAACACGCATGAAACTCACCACGAATATCAACCATTTCAAGCATTGGCTCTATGTATTCGTCAAAGGCTTCTATTACCGCTTTATAACGCTTTTGCAGCGATTGCACTGCATTATTAGATTTAGCTTGTTCAACAATGTTTAAAATAGCGTTTTCGTTGTGCGTATAAAGCTTCATTATTTTACGCACCCGATCATCCATAATGCGGCTGTAGCGTCGTAAGTCGTCAAAGTCTTCTATTTCGCCAGCGTTATCTAGGCGATTTCCTAAACGTGCCAGGTCGTCTACTAATACGCTAATTTCTTGTGCTAAACCTAAATGCTCTTCTTGCAGTAAAAAAGTAGCAAAATCGGCAATGGCACGATTTATTTCAAGTTGAGAGGATTTAGCCAGTGGAATTAAAATATCTTGGTTTAACAAACGATTTGTTTCTTTATAAATGCGTTCGTTTGACCACGTAGGCTGCTTTTGCTTAATCGCGTTTTGTACGTCTTTTAGGCTAAAGTCAGCCATTTTAAAACGTTTAAATAATAGCTCTAATACACCCCAATGTTCGGTTATGGTGTTTAGCAGCTTTTTAGCTGGGATCATAAGGGGTTACAACATCCTAGTATTTTATTATTGAGTTCTTTTAGAAGACTCATTATTACGTATTTTTAATTAACCTTGTCTGTATATAGTATTCGTTTTTAAGACCATTTAATAATAGTTTTTGCATAGAGGCAGTGCTAAAATTCGCGCCGAAAATAGGCACATGAAATGGAATGTTATTTGTGTGTTCTTTAAAACTATATCAAAGGTTGTTTAACTACCATGGTTTCCTCGATTATTCTAACCCTGATAGCGATTGCATTTTTACTGATCGTTATAGAAGATATAATCCATGTAAATAAAGCTAAAACCACGCTGTTTTTTGGTACGCTTTGCTGGATTCTTCTTTTTATATACCCCCTACACGGGCAAAGCCCCGATACGATTCAGCATCTTTTAAACGAAAATATTTTAGAAATTGCCTCATTATGGCTATTTTTAATGGCTGCAATGACCTTTGTCGCGTATTTAAATTCAAAGGGGTTTATAGAAAATATTGTGCACCGTGTTATGCCAAAAAGTATTAGCGAAAAAAAGCTCATGTTTTTGGTGGGTGGTTTTGCGTTTTTGTTTTCGTCGATTTCAGATAACGTAACAGCGACGCTTATATCGCTTGCGGTTGTTATGTCGTTAAAGCTTGAACCTAAAAAGCTCGTTAAATACGCCACGCTTATTGTGTTTGGAGTGAACTCAGGTGGGGTATCGCTAATAACAGGTGACGTAACCACACTAATGATATTTTTAGATGGCAAAGTAACCATTGCTCGTTTATTACTACTTATAGCGCCAGCACTTGCAAGCGTTATGCTGCTTGCTGCGTTACTGTCTATAGGTATGAAAGGGCGTGTTGAGTTTGCTAGTGCAGGTAAAACCCGCATTGAAAAAACCGACATAACCATTGCTGTTATATTTTTATCTACCGTAGTGAGCACACTTACGTTGAGTGTAATTTACAGCGTACCGCCTTTATTAACCTTTTTGTTTGGCTTATCAGTGATGTTTTTAGTGGCGCAATTTTTAATGCGCAAAAAAGACATAAACAAAGACATAATCGATTTTGTTCGCGATATAGAATACGACACATTATTGTTTTTTGTAGGTGTACTTTTACTTGTTGGCGCACTTAAAGAAATTGGTATGTTGAGTAAATTTACCGACCTATACACGGTAATGGCACCAGAATACGCAAACTACTTAATGGGCATATTATCAGCTGGGGTCGATAACGTACCGCTTACCGCTGCATTATTAAAAGCCAATATAGTAATGAGCCAACAACACTGGTTGTCGTTTACGTATGCAACGGGCGTGGGCGGTTCAATGCTTATTATTGGTTCGGCTGCGGGCATTATTGCCATGAGTAAAGTTAAAGCGCTTACCTTTATGAGCTACTTGCGTTTATCGCTGCATTTATTAATTTGTTACACGGTTGGATATGCGGGCTCGTATTACATGGGCAGTTTTATTTAACTCATAAATTATTAAATGCTTGACAGCTAGACGTCTAAACGATAACTTTCAAAGCCCCGCTACTTAGTGGGGTTTTGTTTTATTAGCCACTGGTTAATAAAGCATTCAGAAGAGGTGCGATACTTAGGTACTTAATGTTAGGCGACGAAAGCCGATGATCATTAAGGAGGGAAGTACTCGCCGAGGAAAATAATGGTACGTCGTCATTGTTTTTCGGTTTATGGGGCTGAATCCTCAAAACTGTCACCAATATAGGTGGAGAGCTTCTGGCAGTGGACTTATCTTCAAGCATTCCTTTGCCAAGTTCTTCTTGTTTTATTGCGGTTTGGATACCGCGAAAGGAGACTAAATGACTACCCAATCAGCGCCACAAACAGTGCCTAAAACAGAGTTAAGCGCAAAATCAGATTACATCGTTGCCAAATTTGGCGGAACCAGTGTTGCAAATTTTGAAGCGATGAGTCGCTGTAGCGAAATTATTGTTGCAGATAAAAGCGTACGTATTGTTGCCGTGAGCGCCAGTGCCGGCGTAACTAATCACTTAGTTGCACTGTGTAAATCAAGCATTACTTCAAGTGAGCGCCAAGAACACATAAACGGCGTGCTTGCTATTCAACAAACTATTTTAGATGAATTATCGCTAGATGCCGATTTAGCGGTTGGCTTTAACGAAACCCTAAAAGCATTTCAAACATTGGCTCAAGAGCCACTAACAACCGATCAGCAACACGACGAGCTACTTAGCTTTGGTGAGCGTTTGTCGTCGTATTTGTTTGCACAGGTACTTCGTTTACAGGGTTTAAATGCCGATCGCTTTGATGTGCGCAAGGTGCTTAAAACAGACAGCCAATTTGGCAAAGCAACGCCCAATGTTTCAGCCACAGCGCAAGCTGCTAAAGAGCATTTAATTCCGTTATTAGACGTTCAAGTAATTGTAACTCAGGGATTTATTGGTAGTGACGAATACGGTCACACCACAACGCTAGGACGTGGTGGTTCAGACTACAGCGCTGCATTATTAGCTGAAGCAATTAACGCTAAAAGTGTGCATATTTGGACCGACGTAGTGGGCATTTTTAGCACCGACCCGCGTTTGTGCGCAAAAGCGACGCCTATTGCACGCTTAAGTTTTGACGAAGCCGCTGAAATGGCAACCTTTGGCGCAAAAGTATTACACCCAGCAACTATTTTACCAGCGAGCCGTAGCCACATTAACGTGTTTGTAGGTTCTAGCCGCGAGCCAGAGCGTGGCGGTACATGGATTGAGCGCGAAAAATCGCAGCAACCAGGTATACGCGCAGTAACGCAACGTAAAAACCAAATATTGCTTACGCTTAAAAGCCCAGAAATGCTACTAGCAAGCGGCTTTTTAGCACGCGTATTTACACTATTAAGTGAATACAATATATCTGTAGATTTGGTAACCACATCAGAAATCAGTGTAGCTATAACGCTTGATAACGCGCAAAATGCCTCGCGTCCAGAGCTTGATCAAGAATGCCTAGATAAGCTTGCAGAGTTTTGCCATGTTTCGGTAGAAAACAACCTAACATTGGTGGCACTTATTGGCTCTGAGATTCAATTACGCCAACACGAAATGAACTTAATGAGTGTGCTAAAAGATTTTAACATTCGATTAATTTGTCACGGTGCAAGTAAGCACAACCTGTGCTTTTTAGTAGAGCAAACTGAGTCAGATAACGTAGTACAGTCTATTCATAGTCGTTTATTAGAAAATGATTTTGCTGCGTAAATCGCGCTTATTCAGCAAAGCGATTTATTAAAGTTACTTAATAAAATTAGTTAACAAAATCAGTTAATAAAAAGCATCGCCAGTCGATGCTTTTTTTATGCACCACACTTATATCAAAACAAACATTGCTGTCACTGCTATCAGCTACAGTAACGCGATTACTGCAAGCACTGAGCTTTGCACTATTTAATTCGTCAAACACATTAGGGCTAAGTAGTTTTGCAATAGGGCGGCTGGTGGCTTTAGCAAGTGACTCTTTTAATGTCCAAATTCTAAAAAACGTATCTGCTTGAGTTTGAACGTTAGTGGGCTTGGTAATAAGTGTAATTTCATCATTATGATAAAAATGCTTAGCGAGTTTTTCAAATGGGCGCTTTAGGCTTACTTTTTCAATATCAAAACCAAATTCACTTTTACCAAGGTTAAGCGCAACCCCAACTAAACCATGCGAGTGCGAAATACAGGTATTAATAACATCACCATTTACATGTAGTTGCAGCTTTGAGCTTGCCTCGTCAAATTCTGTACTCATTTTATTAAGTGCTACGAGCGCATGTTGCGGCTGCGTTATTTTAATAAGGTGCTTTAACAATAACCGCGTAGCTAAATACTCTTGCTTAGCTTGCGGGCTTTTGCGGCGGTTTATAATGGCTAACTCAAACAGGCTTAAGCAATCGGGCAAATTAAAGTCACTAAGCTCAAGTGTTTTAGCATTAAATAATAAAATACTGTTACTAGCTAAAGGCAAATTTGCAAATTGAGTTGAAGTAATACTCAAGGCGTTTTTAAAATAGTGTTCAGTCATAAAAGCCCTAAAGCAAAAGAAGTCGCTGATATTGTGAGCGGTTAACGCCCCTAATAAAGGCTGGGTACAATTTTATTACTCAGCTGGCATGAAATATGGTTTAATTCACAATAATCAAAATAATAACAGATTTGTAGATGTATGGCACAAGTGCGTGATGGGTTTCAAAGCCGACTTGGTTTTGTTTTAGCCGCTGCTGGCGCAGCAGTGGGTTTAGGTAATATTTGGGGTTTTCCTACGCAAGCGGCCAACCATGGCGGCGGTGCATTTTTACTGGTTTACTTTATTGTTATATTTTTACTTGCGCTCCCTGCGCTGTATACCGAACTTTATTTAGGCCACAAAGCACAAGCTAATCCGGTAAAAGCATTGGGCGATGCATGGCAAAGCACTAACCGCAAAGTAGGCGCAACAGCAGGTTATATTGGTCTTGCGGGCGCGGTTGTTATGCTAAGTTTTTACTCAATAGTAGCAGGGTGGATGCTCTCATACGCTATTGAACCCATAACAACCTTTTTAGGTTTCACAGGCGCAAGCGAATTTTTACATAGCGACTCAGTGCTTCGTAATTTTGTATTTACGCCGCTTATGCTTATTTTAACTGCCAGTATTATTTTAAAAGGTGTTAAATCGGGAATCGAAACCTGGTCGCGCCGTTTAATGCCACTGCTACTCGTATTGCTTGTTGGTTTAATTGCCTACATTGCAACACTCGATGGCGCAAGTGAAGGCTTTGCCGCGTATTTAATTCCTGATTTTAGCCAAATACTCGACCCTAATTTGATTATTGCCGCAATGGGGCAAGCGTTCTTTTCGCTCTCGTTAGGTGTGGGTTGTATGATGATTTACGGATCGTATTTACAGCCAGATGCTAATTTACCAAAGCTCACAGCCGGTGTTGCCTTACTCGATACCAGCGTTGCTTTTTTAGCGGGGTTACTTATTATTCCTGCTATTTATGTGGCGCAGCATAACGGTGTAGAGGTATTTAGTGGCGGTAAACTGATTGGCGAAGGGCAACTTATTTTTGCTATTTTACCTGCGCTATTTAGCACCATGGGCGAAATTGGTTTATTAGTGGGTTTACTGTTTTTTGTATTAATGTCTATCGCATCGGTTACGTCAACTATATCGACAACTGAGATTCCGGTGGCGTTTTTAGTCGAAAACCACAACGTTAGCCGCACCAAAGCAACGTGGGCGGTAAGCGCCGTTGTACTTGTGTGTGCAAGCGCGATTATACTAAATTTTGATTGGTTATTTGGCTTAGTTATTATGCTATTTACTCAATACCAATTGCCGCTTATGGGCTTGTTTTACTTTATTACAGTAGGGTGGATGTGGCAGCGTGGTAATACATTACACCAAGCAACAACCGGCGTACATTACTGGTTTGCTCAGTATATTCGTTTTGTTTGCCCAATATTAATGACCTTGGTATTTGCAAATGTTGCGTTTGGTTAAGCTCTATTTAAAGTGAATTTTTAAACAAAAAAAGCGAATAGGGCTCACCTTATTCGCTTTTTTTGTGCCTGTTATCTAGGTATAGCTTAGGTCTTTATAAAACCTCATTAGTTAGAGGCCTACCTTCACTTACTTCAAGTGCGTTAAATAGGGTTGTGTTTGCTATTTCGGTGAGTGCTTCTTGAGTAAAAAAGCCCTGATGCCCCGTTACTAATACGTTTTTAAAGCTCACTAAGCGCGAGAATATATCGTCTTGATTTATTTCGTCGCTGTGGTTTTTAAAAAATAGCTCTGACTCTTGCTCGTAAACGTCGAGCCCCAGGTAACCTAGCTTTTTAGTTTTAAGTGCGCTAATACACGCGTTACTATCAAGCAATGCACCGCGAGAAGTGTTAATGAGCATAACGCCAGTTTTCATTTTACTAAATGCCTCATCATTTATTAAATGATGAGTTTGCTCGTTCAGTGGGCAATGCAAAGAAATCACATCGCTTTGACTAAGTAAGGTGTCTATATCGGTAATTGTATGATTGCCAGGTTGCGCGTATGGATCGCACACTAATACTTTAGCGCCAAAGCCATTTAAAATGCTGCACAGCGCAAGGCCAATTTTACCGCAACCTACAATACCCACGGTTTTGTTGTGCAAGTTAAAACCTAGCAATCCGTTTAAATCAAAGTTGTCTTCGCGTACACGGTTATACGCTTTATGCGTTTTGCGGCTAAGTGTTAGCATAAGCGCTATACAGTGCTCAGCTACGGCTTCTGGGCTGTAAGCCGGTACGCGTAATACTTTAATTTTATGTGCTTTTGCTGCAGGTAAGTCAACGTTATTAAACCCTGCACAACGCAGCAAAATAGTATTAATGCCTTGGCTTGCCAGTTGCTCAATAACGGCGGTATTTACGGTATCGTTAACAAAAACACATATGGCATCAAACCCGCTTGCTAAAATAGCCGTTTGTTCGCTCAGGGCTTGCTCAAAATACGTTATTTTTATAGCGCTGTAATCGCGTGTACTTTGTTCAAAAAAAGGCAGTTCGTACTTTTGAGTACTAAAAAAAGCAATGTTCATGGTAATAGCCTCGACGCTTAAGGAGTATTATTTATTACTAATACAATAAACTACTTTATAAACCTGTGCTTTAGTAACACGCATTTTATTGATTTAAATTAAGCCTTAGCTGGCGTAAACAAAGGTATTTTTGATGCTACCTTTTTACCACCTCTTGCAGCGCTTAACTTTGCGGCTTGCAGTAGGTTGCTTTCTATTACTTGTATAAGTGTTTCGGGCTTAGTTCGCGGTGCATAGCGTGCAACAAGTTGCCCTTGTGAGTTAATTAAAAACTTAGTGAAATTCCACTTAATAGCACGATTTTGCGAAATACCCCGCGTATGCGATTTTAAATAATTAAACAACGGATGTGTTTCTGGCCCATTTACCATTACCTTGCCAAATACCTCAAACGAGATATTAAATTGATCTTGGTAAAAGTCTTTTATGGCTAAATTATCAAGCGGCTCATTTTGGCCAAACTGGTTACACGGAAACGCAAGCACAGTAAAACCATTGCCTTTGTATTGCTGATAGAGCTTTTCGAGTGCGTTTAATTGCACCGAAAAATTACACTTACTGGCTGTATTAACAATAAGGACGGTTTTGCCCTGTAACTGGCTAAGGGGAAAATTTTCGCTGTTGTAAAGTGGTGCATTAAATTGATAAATACTGTCCATAGGTTACCTACTTACCTTTCCCGCTAAGGAAATTTTATAAAGACTTTCATTCGCTTTTTTATCGACCGATTGACATAATCGAGGTCTAGTTTCTAAGTTATCAGTTTAATAGGTCATTTTTATGTCAATGAAAGTCGCATTTATAGGTTTAGGCGTAATGGGTTACCCAATGGCGGGGCATTTAGCAAAAGCAGGGCACAGCGTATGCGTTTATAACCGCACTCAAGCTAAAGCACAAGCGTGGACTGCAGAACATTCAGGAAGCTTTGCATCAACCCCGCGCGAAGCTGCCAGCAATGCCGACATCGTATTTATGTGTGTTGGTAACGATGATGATTTACGCTCAGTAGTGTATGGCGACGATGGCGTGTTAGCGGGCATGCTGCCGCACACTGTTTTGGTTGATCACACCACAACCTCTGCCGAAGTAGCCCGCGAAGTGGCTGCAAAAGCGGCTCTGCAAAATATCGACTTTATAGATGCGCCTGTATCGGGCGGGCAAGCTGGCGCCGAAAACGGCGTATTAACAGTTATGGCGGGTGGTAGTGAAGCTGTATTTGCTAAAGTGCAGCCAGTTATGGCGGCATTTAGTCGTTTTAGCCAATTACTAGGCGGCGTTGGGTCGGGACAACTTTGTAAAATGGTCAATCAAATTTGTATTGCTGGCGCAGTGCAAGGTTTAGCCGAAGGCTTACATTTTGCCAAGCAAGCTGGGCTTGATGGTGAAAAAGTAATAGAAACAATATCTAAAGGCGCTGCCGGTTCGTGGCAAATGGAAAACCGCTACAAAACTATGTGGGGAGGGGAATATGAGTTTGGCTTTGCCGTAGATTGGATGCGTAAAGATTTAGGCATTGCACTCGATGAAGCTAAAAACAACGGCGCTACTTTACCAATGACTGCAACGGTCGATCAATACTACGCCGACGTACAAGCTCTCGGCGGCGGCAGATACGATACCTCAAGCTTACTAGCACGTATTGAAGCACTGCATAAAAAATAACGTTTACGTTGAGTATGTCGATGTAGACTGCAAGCTTGCTTGCGTGACGAGCAAAGCCCGTAAAGTGATTTATTCACAAAGAGGTTATGAGGCGCTGCGCTTTTAGAGGCAGTGATAGATCTAAAAAATTATTGTTTTTATGTCTTCTCATTTACTCCTCATTCGCTTCTCTTTGTGAATAGAGTTTTATTTAAGTAATTAAAAGCTGTGCTTTTCACGTGAGCAAGCTCTACGTCTACCGCCGGAGTATAAATTTACGCCTGTTTTGTAGACGCTAAGCTTGCTGGCGTGATGGGCAAAGCCCATAAAAATTCAAACAATAAACGCGACGCTTAAATTACTATAGCGTCGCGCTTTTATATGCGTTGTATAAGCGTGTCTACACAAATTACATGCTTTGTGCGTAGTTATACAGCGCCTTTAAAATTGTAAGATTTTTTTCGCTATCGTCATGTTCATGCGCTAGGTTTTCAAGGGTGATCATAAAATCTTGCGCATTAATCGACGGTTGATCTTCCCCGTGCATTAGCTTGTTTTGGCAATACTGGCGCCATTGATCAAGTTCTTGCTGCTTTAGCGTTTCAGGCCAGTTACGGGCGCGGTATCTAAACAACAATGTATTAAACTTTTTATCTTCAAAGTCTAACTTCAACCCAGCTAACTCATCTGGTTTTGCATCACGAATAATCGCAAATTTAGCTTTATCGGCATGGCTTGTAAAACCATCGTAAAGTAAGTAGTCAACGTTAGTGGTTGCGCTGTAATCGCCTTGCTCGTTAAACACTTCGGTTACTTTATCACGAAGGTCGGTATTGGCTTTTAAAATAGCTAAGTTAGCTAAGCATTGCTCGCGGTCAATCCCAAGGCGGGCGGCGTTTTCAGGCAATAATGTTTTAGCTGGGGCTAAAATAGGGCACTTGTTTAAATGCACCAGTTTTAAGCCAACAGGTAATTCACCCTCGGCTAAATCAACACGTTTGGTGTATAAGCGTTTGCGTAACTCTTCTACGTTTAAATCAATGAGTACTTGCGGGTTTTGGGTTAAATCAAAACAAATAACCGCGTTTTTATTTACCGGATGAAAGCTCATTGGTGCAACCCAGCTTGTACAGCCTTGTGTTGCAGGTATGCGCGACGTGGTATGCACCAGCGGCGTCATGTTAAATACATCAACCAATTCAGCAAGGGCTTTTTTATTACGCAGCCCAAAAAAGAAGTTATATAGCTTTGGCTGTTTTTCTTTTATTAGCTTAGCCAGTGCAATAGTGGCGGTTACATCGCTTAGTGCATCATGCGCTGCGGCGTGTTCAATACCATTGGCTACGGTTAAATGTTCTAGCTTAAAGCTTGGGCTGCCGTCTTCTTTTAACGGCCATTCAATACCTTCAGGACGCAGCGCATAACAAGCACGTACTAAATCTATAATATCCCATCGGCTATTGTTATTTTTGTATTCACGCTCGTATGGGTCGTAAAAGTTACGGTAAAAGCTATAACGGCTTACTTCGTCATCAAACCGAATACTGTTATAACCGGCAACACAGGTGTTTGGTACACTAAATTCGGCATGAATTTTTGCTATAAACTCAGCTTCAACTAAGCCTTTTTTCATCGCTACTTGTGGCGTAATACCCGTAATTAAACATGCCTCAGGGTGAGGCAAGTAATCCGCTTGCGGCTTACAATATTCAATAAGCGGCTCGCCAATTATATTTAAATCAAGATCGGTACGAATACCCGCAAATTGGCTCGGCTTATCCTTTTGAGGGCTCGCCCCCCAAGTCTCGTAGTCGTGCCAATAGATTGTTGCTTGATTCTCTTGATAGCTTTCATTATTCATTCTATGTCTTAGCCCTTTATATTTACGGGTTATTAGCGCTACTCAGTTTCTTTTTGTATTTTCGAGTTTCTTGTAATTGGCGCATTGTGTGTATAGTATTGTGTATAAATTTTTTGCTAACTGTGTATAAAAAATTAAATGGCGATCAGTGACACCAAATTAAGAAAGCTGCTAGGTAAAAATCAAACACCGTGCGTATTATCGCATAGAGATAGTTTAAGTGTAAGGGTATCAGCTAAGGGGACCATCACTTGGCAATACCGTTGTCGTGTTGATACTAAGCAGGTAATTATTACGCTAGGGCGTTATCCTGGGCTAAGCATTAAAGAAGCACAAGACTATATACCGCTTTTTCAAAATTGGTTGAGCCAGGGTAAAGACCCACGCCTAGAACTTAAGCTTATGCGTAACAATGCCAAGGGCTTGCCTACAATGGCAGAAGTTGCTGCAACGTGGCTAGATAAAAAAGTACCCGACCTAAAAGAAAAAACACAAATTTTATACACAAACCAAGTCAGTAAATGGATTGTACCAATACTTAATGATAAAAATATGCCACTTGATTTAATGACCATTAAAGATTGGATAACCTACTTTGATGACGTAAAAAAATTAGGTAGCGCTAAAACAGCCGGCACTATCTTAGTGCGTATTAAATCGATTATTGGCTGGGCTGAAAAACGCGGCGAAGTTAAGCCATTTAATCCCGTACTTACATTAAATATAAATGATATCGGTGAACAAGCATCAGTTGGCCAGCGAGTTATGCGCTTTGATGAAATTGCAAAGCTTTGGATACAAATAGAAAGCTCAAAAGCTACACCCGCAACTAAAGCATGCCTTCAGCTAATTTATATAACAGGGGCTAGGCAATCAGAGGTTCGTTTAGCCAAATGGGAGCATTTCGACTTTGAAAACAACATTTGGACGGTACCGCCCGAAAACTCAAAAACAAATAAAGCCATCCGCAGGCCTATTTCAACCAAGATGAAAAGCATATTAAATACGCTTGCAATGATATACGGCCGAAATGGCTATTTAATACCTGGCGGTAATCCACATAAACCAATGACCACCCACAGCATTAATCGCTATTGCTGTAGAATGTGGGATCACTTGTTTACTAAGTATAAAATACCCAAGTTTCTACCGCACGATGCACGTCGCTCAATATCTACATTGTTAAGTGAAAACGGTATAGCGCCGCACGTAACCGAAAAAATGCTAGGTCACACAATGCGGGGTGTAATGGCTGTATACAACAAACATGATTGGATAAAAGAACAGGCCGAAGCCTACGAGTTATATTGCCAGCTGATTGATGATGCAATAATATCTAAGCTTCAAAATAAGTGATTTAATAATCTTTTTATTGTTACCACCCCGCTCAATCAATAATAGCGACCTTCAGGGTGAGCTAGATTAAATGCAATGTTTTAATGTGTAATAAGGTTCAATTATGTTCGAATGGCTCTGTTCAATTTTTGTGGAAAAAGCTCAACAAGCACAATTAATAACAATCGTTATTACTGCCGCAATGGCGATAGTGGTCGTTTTACTAAATCAGTACTTTTTAACAAAACGAGCAAGAAAAGAAATATATATAAAAAAAATAGAAGAGTTTCATTCTTTAATTATTGAATATGAGATTGCTGGTAATAGATTGATTCATTCATATTATGCTCATCGTTATGAGCATGAAGGTATAATGCAGTACGGTGAAACAATAGATAATGCAATTGTTAAGATGCAGATGATAATAGAACTTTATTTTCCATCTGTAAATTTTGAAGAAAACGAATATAGAAGTTTATTTGACTCTCTGCACACATTAAATTACAAAAAAGCAGGTGATAAAGTCAAAAGTAATGCTAGATCACTTAAAGGGAAGTCAAAAACCCTAATGAGAAGGCATAAACATTAGCAATCAATTAGCCCGCACTTAGCGGGCTTTTTAGTGATTGTAATTTATCTAAATCTATCAGCTACCTCTACCACTAGTTGATCACGCATCACAACACTACTTAGTTCGGGTAAATGGAGAATATCTTCAACTCGACGAACATCAGCTAGTGTAGGCTGAAAACTTTCAGCAAATTGAGTTTTAAAAAACCGCTCTATGAAATAGAGAACTTCATAGCCTTCGTCTTTATCAATTCTTATACGATCTTGAACTCCAGTGTATTCACCATCACCATTATCTCTCTTCCAGGTATAATTATACTTTAAGTTTGAGCGCGGTATTTTTCCATTCATTCGTTATTCCTTATTTTCAGTGAGTTAAAGAAGACCAGTTTTCTTCAGTAATTATTAACGTAGTGCAGCCTTTTTGCTGGTTCATTAAGGCTTGTTCAATCTTACGACCGTGACTGCTAAAGCGCCAATCCGGGCTAGCCAAACTGCCAATTACCAACAAATCTAAATATTGAGTTACATCCTTTATTGGTTTGATCCCTAAGTCTTTAGCTTGTTTTTGCAAGGTTGCACGGCTTCCAATTAAAAACTTACCAGTAAAACAAATTGTTTCTATGTTAGCAGGCAAGCAATCTAAAGGCTGGGCACAAAACTCAGTAGACATACCAGCAGCGGCGCCAGTTTCTAAAAACTGCTGACCAGCAATCATTTTGCAAGTTTGGGTTAAATCAGCCAATTCCTCTGCATCAACAATATTATCCGCTAAAATATCAGTAAGCTTTTTATGAAGCACATTGCCCGGCCAACATTCAACAGCCTTAGGGTTATCATTAAGCCAATTTACAAGGCTAGTCATTTCATCAAGGGTCACTATATTGTCAGCACTAATACCAGATACAAAACCAAGTAACTCATTAGTTAAGTCTTCAACGCATTGAGGAGCAAGCACCCCGTATTCAATAATATCTTCAATTTGTGCTTGAAGGTCAGCCAATTCATCAGCCGTAATTATTCCATCAGCAACAATATCATCAATATTATCAAGTAAATCCAACACATCCCCGTCACGTTCTAATTGTCTATGTGACTTTATCCAAGTGCTTAAAAATATTAATTCAAGTTCATTTAGCTGCTTATCAGCTATTAAGCCTTTTAAAATGCCTTGCAAAGAAAGAAGTGATTTAGCTACATTTTGAGCGAGGTTAAAGTTAGTTGCGGTTGGTTGTCCGTGTTTATCAAGCATAGTTAAATCCATCTAAATATTAATGTTAGTTTAATATAAGGTAAATTATAAACTTAGTGGTACTGTGTATTTTTACAGCAATGATATTAATAAGAAGCCAAACAACAAAAAGCCCGCATTAGCGGGCTTTTAAATATCTAAACTGTTGGGCTATGGCCCTGTAAACTCACTTGATTTCATAACAACCTCCAAAGATTTAACGGTGTCGCACTAATGTCGCACCAAATAAGGCTTGTATTGAGTATATGACAACAGATCATAACTATCAATATTAATTAAATACTAATTAAATACTAATTAAATACTAATCAGGTAGTTTCCAGCTTTCAAAATGGACAATAATTTTTTCACCCGGGGTGCAAGAGCCTACTTTAAAATTATGTGAGCGGCCAGGTTGAATTTGAAAAGATACATCAGCATCATTAGGTATGCCCACCCGGAAATCTATAGCGTATTGTGTTTCATTGTGAAGCGTCACATCTTGGCTTTCGGTATAACGTGGTGGTGTAAACCTTAAAGATTCTTTAATAGGTTGCCAAAGCCATGCTGACGTTTGATAACTTACAACTTCACCAGGTGATAATTTTAATGAAAATGTTTCCGAAAATTCAGGGCTCGATGTTGTTATAGGATAAGCACCACTAAGAATATGTTGGTTTTTACTAGGATCTTCAAGATTAGATAAGATCGATATATCGTTCACTTCACCTATTAAGTCTCCATCTACTTTTACTGGGTCAGATTTAACACCAAATGACATTGAATCAGTTGCATAATGATGGTTGTTATGGATATTTTTTATAATACAGTTAGTTCTCGACATCACCTTAACAGTTTCATTTTCTTCAGAAATCTCTTTAATAGTAATAATTCGGCTAGTAACAGGGCTAATACACGCTAAAGCCGAAACCTTACTCGCCAGAAACCTTCCTAAAGTTGAGTCCGCGTCAGCATCAGGAAAAATGTACTCTATTTTAGTTGCCAATTTCTCTTCTTCTGGCCTCTTAATTGAAATGATAGTGATGGCTAAACCCACTACGGTAAAGAAAATTAGGCTATCTAAAGCTGATGCAGCATAAGAAATAGAAAAATTAGATGGTTTCCATTGGATTCCATTAATATGGTTCATTATCGAAGGGCAAAGAGTTCTAGTGTAAATGAGCCACCCTAGTACCCACAGAAGATAAACACCCGCAGATAGACATAATATTTTCCAATACCGTTTAAAAAAACTATTCATAACAATTCCTTGTTTATAACGACTTACCTGTAAATATGACCTTACCTACTAGTGTGCAATTACCATTAATTGGGATTAATTGCTCTGGCCAGTTGGGGTTGGCGGCTTTTAGGAACTTGTGACCATTTTCGATAATTAGCTGTTTAAAAGTGGCTTGGTTGTCGTCGTCTAGGCGGGCTACTACGTATGAGCCGTGGATGCATTCAGCTTCAGGGTCTACAAAAATTAAATCACCTTCATCAAACTTTGGCTCCATGCTAATACCTTGCACTTTTAAAACAAAGGTTAGGTCACTGCAATTAACAGGGCACATAAAACGTTCTGCGTCGTAGGCTTTAATCTCACTTATTTCTGACCAAGCACCGGCTTGCACCCAGCTGATAAGTGGGGCTGTGGCTTTAATTGCTGGTCCTGGCACAACGTTGTTATTTATATTTTTTGCATCACTCTGGATTTCGCCAATTCCAAATAGTAAATATTCTGGAGTGCAATTGAGTGCTTGGGCGAGAGCATCAATCTTACGAGGGCGTTTAGTTTCGCCTGATTCAATATTATGAATAGAGTTTTGTGCTAAACCCGCAATTAAGCCTAGCTGTGCTTGAGTCATTCCCAACTGAACACGTCTTTTTTCTACTCTTTTTCCTAAATCCATTTTTTAAATTCCTAATATTAAAATCGCTTAAAGTGATATTTACTGATTATTGCCTTTTTATTTTATTTTGTCTAATCAGTTAAATTGATATCTATTATCGGTTTAATTGATAAATACTGCTTGGAGGAAATATGAGTGCCGTAGCGAAAGCAATAGAAATAATTGGTGGGCAAACAAAAGCCGCCAGGTTGTTAAGTACAAAACAAAACATCATTTGGTACTGGATTAACCGTCATTGCCAAGCCCCAGCGAAATACATTCCACGTATTTCAGAACTAACTAACGGTGAAATATCGGTAAACGATTTATTAGCCGATCATCAAAAAAGCAAAAAGGAAGATGCAGCATGAGCACTGAACAACAAATTATTTTATTAGATATTCATCCAGATGCTAAAGCTGTGCTGTTTGCACTACTACAAGAAAACAACCAACTACGCACTGAGCTTGAAGAGCAAAAAGACCGTCTAGTTAGCACCGTTGAGGCATGCGAGGTATTGGGATGTGCGCGTAAAAAGTTTTGGATTTTGTCGAAGTTGCCTGATTTTCCTAAATCAATTCAGTTTGGCAAAACCAATCATTACCGCTTAAACGAGCTAATTAAATTTAGAACGCAACATCAGCAAAGCCAAGATAACTAGGAGTAGTGAGATGACGACTGAAAAAGATCGATTATTGAACGTTGTGTTGAGCGATGATTATGAAATGCCAGATTTCATAGTGAAAGATATTGAATCCGTAGAAAAGCGAATTAAAAATGCCGCTGGTGATAATGAGCAAATCGAGTGTTTGAATACACGATTAGAAGAACTTCAAGTAATGGCTGTTTCTCAACTAAGAATTAAAAAATTAGAAGTAATCTTTGAAGGCTTATTACCTTACGAAGAGGGGTTTTCTGGTCGAGCATTAGGGTTAGCTATTGCTGCTTATTTTAACGTTATTAAAAAACAACCGAAACCACTTAGTAAATTTGTTGATTTACCAGTGACGGAACAAGCCGTAGCTATTGTGAATGCCATCACATATTCAAAAGCATTAGAAGGCAACGAAGAGAAAGCAGCCAAATTAAATCGTTTTATAAAAGGGCTGCTTGATGTTGAGTCGGCTATTTAGTTTGTAAGGCCAACGGTAGTTTGAATTGAAGTATCTAATTCTAGTTCTTTTAAAAATTCAACGCCGTTTTGAGTAATTACATAGTGTTCGTTATCAGCCGCAAGCGCTACGTATTTTTCAAAGGTTAAAAAAGCTAACGTGCCAATTACTGCTTTATCCGGCTGTTTGAATAAAACAGCTTCAGGAAATGCTCCACGTAAGTTTGTAAGCACATAAATTGCGGCTTTATTAAATTCGACATTATCAATTAATGAATCAGATTGGTGATTAAACATAAGGTTTTCCTCTTTGTTTCGGTTTGTGAATATTTCGCACTTGCAACATACCAGAACAAAGAGGGTTTTTACATAAATTAGAGTGAGGTTAATAAGTTATGGCAAATGCAGCATTAGAAATTGCAAAAAAACGCGATATTACAGGCGTAAATAAACAGCCTGAAAAAACCCAGTTAAAAGTTGTTAATGTAAAACCAACACCAAAAGGACTTACTGAAATTAGAGGGCTATTTAACATCGATCGTCATACCGCTGAATATGTGTATACGCACTTGAGTAAACCGCAGCAAGTAATTGTGTGTTATTCGGCAGGACTATCTAAAAGTGATTTAGAAAGGAGCTATCACCAATTTGACCGTGAAAAGCGACTTAAAATACATCAAGCTATTTTGCAGCTTCAAGAAATAGTAACTGCTTTTGTTGATGCTAATGCCATGACACCAAGCCGTTTTTTACAAAAGCGAGATTTTAGCATTGCTAAAAATACTCAAAAAACAGAACAAGCACATTAGGGATTAGCCATGACACCTGATCAACTAATCAACCAAGACAGTGGCAATGTTGAGTTTTATACGCCCGCTAAAGTGTTGAAGTATGTGCACCAAATGTTTCCAGTTATTGATTTAGACCCTGCAAGTTGTTCAGTGGCTAACAAGTCAGTAAAAGCAATGTGTTACTTAACTAAAGAAGACGATGCATTAACACGCAATTGGATAGCTAATACTGTTTGGTTAAATCACCCATTCAATAAAGGTGAAATAGCATGTAAGCCAAAGTGCGTTAAAAAAATATGTAACGACCCTGCTTACAGCAAGTACCGTGGCCATTGCATTACCGAAGACATAGCCAGCAACGGCGATTGGATTGACTATTACTTAGACCAATATGCACAAGGTAATTTTAAAGAAGCAATGAACATTACCTTTGTTAATAGCTCAGAGGCATGGTGCCAAAAGTTATTAAACGCAGGTTTAAGCTGTTTTATTGATGGTCGTACGCACTTTAATGATGCACAAGGCAATGTAAAAAAAGGCGCACCCAAAGGCTGTTTTATTACTTACCTTGGTGATAGGCCAAACAAGTTCCGCGCAATATTCTCAGCGCTTGGAGTAGTGAAGTAATGAAACTACGCACACAGCAACACATTCTCAGTAAATCTACACCAATAATTTAACCCCAAAGGACGACTAAAAATGAACACTATCAAAGACCAAGATCTATTTAAAAAACAGAACTTAGTAAGGAATATCATTGAACACGCTATCGACCAAGCCAATTTTACTATTCGCAATTTAAACAAACGCCCAACAGTTGCAATGCTTATGGAGTGTGAAAACTGCCTAACTGACTTTTTGCCAATAGTGAGAATGATTGTTGATGTACATGATGTATACGCGCCAGTTTACGACCAAATGGCTATGGTACTTGATGCGGCACAGATACATGGCGAACCTGAGCTGATCGAGTTAGAAGGTGGTGCAGCATGAACAATGTGATGGTGCATTTAACTCGTTTAGATAATCGTCCGAGCGCCATGATCGTTGAAATTGCGGCGGTATTTTTTGACCCAAAAACAGGTGTAATTGGCGCTGAATTTCACGATGTTATATCGCCAGAAAAGCAAGACCGATTAGGCACTGCAACAGCCGCGTTTAACTCACAGTGGGGACATTACTTACGTACCAATTACCCTGATGATGAAGGCTTAGGCACAGATATTAACTTTGCCTTGTATGAGTTTATTGATTGGTTGAGCCAAATTGAAGTAATGGCAGACCGTGTTATGTGGTCAGCAGGTAATGACTTTTCAGATTGCGGTTTACTGCACCAACTGATTTTAGATTACATGGGTAAAAACCCAGAACATAGAACAGGCCGCTTTTGGTGTGCTGACAAAGTTAATGATATACAAACTTTATTTAATTTAATCGGCTATACCCAAGAACCTAATTGGCCCGCTATACATGCAACAGACATTGTGAAGTTAAAAGCCAAAGCGGTTAGCGATATAAAGCAGGCGCTTAAACTGTAATGGCTAACCCAATCCCGCTCGACCTTGAAACCCTTAGACTATCTGGTATAGCTAAGGGTTTAATTTCGTCTATAAGCGATATAGACGACCACAACTTTTTAGCACGTGGTTTGCAGAGTGTGCCAGTGCCTTTACAAAGTCGTATGGCCCGTAAGTACATAGACCGCTACAACCAAAAAAAGGTGGGTAGCCAATACCGCGCTAATACATGGCTGCGCCGCACTATTGCCAGGTTAAAACCGCGCTTTGGTGTGCTGTTTAGTATTACTCAAAATATGCCATTGCCATGGCATATTTTAAGCAGTATTGAAAAAACCAAAAAGCACGCAGGCACACTCGCTATGGAGTGTGTGCAAATTACCCTTGATGTAAGCGAAGAACACCAGCGGCTAAACTACGAAAAACAAGTGCGCCATACTTACGAAGCTGTAAGCGATTATGCAAAGTCTTTTGGTGTGAACGTGCCATTTTATAGCATGCGTGAAGATGACTTACCGCAAGAATGCTTTGAAATTGCGTTGCTTAAAATGCAGTGCGATAAGTGGTGGGCTCGCCAACTAAAAACCCTGCGAAAACAGTTTTTAGAATTGCTAGAAATTGCCACGGGCCAAGTAGGGCGAGATTTATACTACGACAAAAAAAGCAAAAAGCCTAAACGTCGTGGTATTAGCCCGTATTCATCAAAACAAGCACAACGCGAATTTAGCTTTGCCCAAGCAAGTGGCCGCCAGTTTTTAGAAATGATGGAACTGCAAAGCAGTGACGGCGATGTAATTGATCTAATTGAAGCCGTAAAAAGCGGCATGGCAAACCCCGCTAACCGCCGTAATGAATTGATGCTACGAATACGTGAAACCGAAGAACTGGCCGATGAAATGGGCTATGTTGCTATGTTTTATACTATTACTTGCCCTGCGCGTTTTCATGCCAATGCAAGTACGTGGGATGGTTCAACACCTAAAGATGCCCAAAATTATTTAACTACTACGTGGGCACGTGCACGTTCCAAATTAAACCGCCGCGACCTTAAATATTTTGGTGTACGTGTGGTAGAACCCCATGCTGACGGTTGCCCGCATTGGCACATGATGTTATTCATGCCAAAAAATAAGCTTCAAGAAATCAACGCTATTTTGCGTTGGTACTTTATCCAAGAGGATAAAACCGAGCTTTACGATCGTTACGGCCCTGAGCTTACTCGAGCAAAAGTATTCAACAAATTTGTAGATATAAACACTCACGGCACACACATAAAAACGGTTGAGGCGTGTGTTAAGTACCGTGCGCACACCGAGAAAACCCACTTATTTAAACTGTACAAAAAAAAGCGCAGTGAGTACGGCTTTGCTAAAAAGAAGGCTAACGAAGTAGCTATGCAGCGCAATAAAGAAGATGCCGAAAAAGCCAAAGCAGAGAACAGAGAGCCTAAAAAATTTAAGGCTAAAAACCACAAAGCGCCTACCAAATTTTACCGCACATTTAGCCCACGCTTTGACGCTGTAAAGTTAGATAAAAGCAAGGGCAGTGCAGCCAGCTATATCGCTAAATACATCAGTAAAAACATTGATGGTTATATGCTTAGCGACCATGTTGACGCTGACACAGGCGAAAACTTGCAAGAGCAAGCCAACCCTGTTTTAGCTTGGGCTAGCACATGGAACATTCGCCAGTTTCAGTTTCAGGGGTCACCAAGCGTTACGGTTTACCGCGAGCTTCGCCGTATGCGCACCGCTGTAAAAGACGAAGTAATAGAGCCTATTCGCTACGCTGCAGATAACGCTAACTGGAAAGACTACGTAAAACTACAGGGCGGTATGTGTATTGGCCGCGCCGCTAACTTTAAATCAATGTATGAAGCCACCCCAATGGGTAACGACTACGCCGAAGTAGTACGCCGTATAAAAGGCGTTATTACTAATACTGATTACAAAGCAACGCTTACACGCTTGTTTTATAACGTGCATAACGTAATTACAGATACTAGCTTAAAAACCCGTTTAATCGAATGGACCAGGCAACTCAAAGGTACAGCAGAGAAAATTGCAGCTAAGGCTAGCACCAACGCCGACGCAGGAGGCCTATCTTGGTCTAGTGGTAATAACTGTACGCCTATAGCCGTGGGCTCTAGCGCCGAGTTAATACTAGATATGATCGGGTGTGACAAAAAGGACATTGAAGAGGTTAAAAAGGATCTGATTGCAGGTAAAAGGATCGTGAGAAACGGCCATATTTACCAAGTAAGAGACGGCCAACTTCAAGTTTTAGATGAAAACGCCCAATTAAAACAAAATAAGCAACTCGATATTGAATACCGAGCAAAAGCATTTGCCCAAAAATCGGGTAGCTGGCACGTAACAGAGGATCATTGGAAACAAGCCCGCGAACTCGTAGACCTTGTTTATCAATATGCAGAGCTAGAAGGGCGCCAAGCGCTTAATACAACTACAAACGAAAACGGCCTAGTGACAATTGGTGATTGGGACTTAGTTACTTTAGTTAAACAAGGCAGTGCGTCAGCAATCAGCAGTAACGATTGGTGGTCAACCGACTTAATGGCCTAAATGTACCCGTAAGTTACTTAATTGACGGGTACAGTTACGTTTAAGTGTACCCACGAATTAACTAATCCGTAGGTACAGATAAAAATAAAAAATAGAAAACGATTGAAGGAGGTAAAACTAACCTAATTGACAATTCGCCTTGTGCGGGGCTATAGTAAAAAGGCAATGGCAAAATCCAGTTGCCGAGATTGGTCTCTCGATACTACAAAGGCGCATTGTCGCCAGCTTTTTAGCTGGTTTTTTAATGTGTAGCTTTAGCACACCCAAATTATGGTGAGCTGGGCGAGGGCTCTTCGGAGCGCCGTTTCCTTTGTGTCGGTAGACCAACCTTGTTCAGTTCATCACCCATTGCTTGGTCTCTTTGTGTGGTGATTAGATTAATCACAAAGGAGTCATAATCATGACAAACCAACTTATTATTTCAAATACCCTAATCCCTGTTGATCACTACAACCGCGTAAACTTAAACGCACTGCATAAAGCCAGTGGGAAAGAAAACAGCAAGCGCCCGTCAATATGGCTTACAACTAAATCAGCAAATGAGCTTGTTAACGAGCTAAGCAAGGATTCTTGCTTAGGTCAAAATGTAATCAACAAGCAAAGAGGCGGTAACGGTGGAGGCGGAACATTCGCCCACGAACTATTAGCCATTTCTTACGCAGGCTGGATCAGCCCAAAATTTCAATTAGAAGTAAACCGCGTATTTTTACACAGCAAACGTAACGAACCAGAGCTTGCCACGTTGCCAACCCTAAGCGAATTACCAATATTAGACTTTCCTGAAATGCGCTTAAGTATGTTTATTCCGTTTAGAGATATGTTTGATTGCGGCTGGCGTTTACGTATGAACCAGTTATTCACCATATTGCGCCAGTGCCAACGCAGCAACACACCAATAACCGTTAAAGACGTAACAGGCCTAGAGCAAGAACTACGATCACTGCTTCACATAGTCGAAACCCAAGGCAACAAACTAAGCAGTATTCAACGTTTTGTGAATCATTAATAGGCAGGCAGTAAAAAGGGCGCTAAATGCGCCCTTAGTTTAGCGTGCTGAAATACCTTGTATTTCATGCTGTGCCGCTAACTGTAAAAAGTTTGAACGGCTTTTGTATTGCGGATGTGCTTTAACTAAATCATCAATTTGCTTAGTTAATAAGTTAGGCAAAGTTACGTTAATTTTACCTGCTTTGCCTAAGTAGGGTTCAAGATCAATATCAACCAATGCCCATACCCAGCCTGAAAACTCAGGATTATTTACGTGAGCGTTAATATTACTTGATTGCGGCGGTAAAATACCGTCTTCGGCTAATAACTCTAAATGAGTTTCTAGTGCGTCTTTAGCGTTTAATAGTGCTTGCTCGAATGAGTCACCGGCACTATAACAGCCTTGCACATCAGGAAACACCACGCCAAATGCTTCAGTTTCTGTGCCTTTTTCAATTGCGATTGGATATAACATCGCTATTCTCCTAATGAGTGTTTACAACAGTGATAGTGTTAAGGAAATAGGGGCTTAAAGCCCCGCATCTTTCAGTATTTTTGCTACCAATCCTTTGCCTAAATCTTTCTTAGGGTGGGGAACGGTAATGAGATTGGTATGGTTTGGATGCCTAAAGTGATGATGACTGCCTTTCACTCTAACTTCTTGCCAACCCGCCTCTTCTAGCTGTTTGATTAAATCCTTGCTATTCACTGTACCTCGCTTTATTTCTCAACGTGGGGTTACTATAACCCCAGCAATAAACAGAGTCAACTATTTATAACTCCAATAACTCTAAATTATTTAAAAATGAAAATGTTAAACTTGCACAAACTAGTCAGCTGAATTAAGTTACATAAATAAAGCCGCTATGTTTGTCGGTTATTTTCTAGGAGGTATTATGGTAGGTGAATGGATTTCATTAATTCTTAGTGGTGCGTTTTCAGGTTTTTTTATAGGGGCTGCAATCTTTGTAGTAATTTATTTTGGCATGCTCTATCTTTTTGATAAAACTAATGACGATGTCGCAATGCTTATTGCGTCAGTAGTAATTGTGTTAATCCTTTTTGGCTTTTATGGGTTCAGCATTAAAAACTTTCTTGAAGCTGCACAATCGGGAAATAATAGGCCTATTGAAGATATATTTAGGGCAGTCCCTTTTATAATGGCTCATGCTTTATTTTTAGCTTGTGCCTACGTTGGAGTTCGATTAAGTAAAATGATGTTGAGAAAGAAATTACTCGGTTATTAAATACCTAGCAGACTTAGCTGCTGTTCCTTAGGTAGTTTTTTAATAAGCGCCGCAGCAAGTTCTTGGGTGCTTTTTACAGGCGGATTTAAGAAGTGATCAAACGATTGGGTAATGCGGAACGTAGCCCCGCATTCTTTTGTATTTGTGCATGAGCAATATAAATTAACCACATGGGCGCTTTGCTTTTCGCGTGACGTAATTGTTGCTTTAGCTTCGCAATTTGGACAAGTAACCCGCGCCATAATAACCACCAATAGTTAATAAAATACACTGTCATTATATACAGTGATTTTATGCATAACAAATAAGCATTTAATTATGGGGATTAAAAACTTAAGATATAAAATCAAAAATAAAACAAGATGAAAATTGTTATTGGAGAAATTACCGTTATGGAAAATGAAAAAACTAGGTTTAATAATTTATTCAAGAAAAAAAATGCTGTTCAAAATCTAATTAGCTACCTGCAAGTTACGTTTAACGCTGGAGAACGGATACCTGGCGAACTCGAATTGAAAGATATTTTGGGGCATCCTCTTCAACAAACTAGAGAAGCACTGATTGTTCTTGAAAGTTTCGGCTATTTGGAAATTAAAGAGCGTAAACCATCTACTTTACTTAGGTCATTATCAGATCAACCTCTTGATGTTGGCGAGGCAATACTGAAAAGCAGGCTAAAAGATGATGAGAAATTTAGAAATCTTGTTGAATTAATTATTAAAAATCATCAGGTTAACTCTGAACTGCCGGGGGTGAGGCAACTATCTAATCACCCTGATTTATATAAAGATAAATTAAAAGAAGATTTATTAAGGCTAGAATGTGCTGGCTACATTATAAATTCACAAGGACGAAGACGTAAAATAATTAAGGATCTTTCCTTTTTAATCATGTAAGTAATTCGTATCTACACAGAAAATTCTATCAAACACATTATTTAGAGCAAGCGCTAACACCAGTTAGCGCTTTTTTTTATGCTTTACGCGCTGGGCTCTAAATCAAAATTTAGCTGTAATTCACTGCCAATTTCAGGATCCCTTGCCACTTCATCACTCATTAATTTAATAAGCGGTTTAGTTTCGTTTTTAAAATACATGGCATCGTATTTAGTCGGGTCGCCAAGGCCTGCGGCAAAGTGTGAGCTGAGAACCAAAAAGCCGAAAAATTCACTCCTCCTCGCCTTCCGCTTTCGTGCAAAAAACGCGTCAAATTGACAACCCCAGTGACACACCATTAATCGCCGGCCAGCGCAATGAAAGGATCTGTGAGCGGTTTTAAAAAGATCTGGATGTCAAAGCTGTGACAATGTTTGACATAAAGTGACAACAAAAAGATCAAATAGGTGGTGATTTACCTGACATTGAAATATCATTAATTTATTATCAGTTAAGTGATAAATAAATTGTGAATTATTTATACAAAGGCTCACAAAGCCAAGAGCGGTTAGATGCACTATTGTCGTTTGGTAAAAGCACCAGTGAAGATATAAAAGCAGCACTCAGTGATTACTTAGTTCGCGGTATTAGCAAAACCAATGCAGCAACACTTAATGGTGTGCCTGGGCCAAATTTTACAAGGGCACTTAAGCGTCTTGAAGTTGTTGCTAGTAAAGTTGAAAAGATTAAAGAGCTAGATTGGTAAACAATAGCATTTGAGGTGATTAGGTAAATTGGGTGAACACTATTGCCTAGATATTCTCGTTAATTTGATGTAATTTACTATCGACTATTTAAATAAAATCATAAGGAACTTGATTATGCATACCCCAATTCAATTTTATGTCACCTTGCCATTTGACCTTTTTCGACTTGGCCGTAAAACAAAAGCTAAGTTTGACTATATTCGTACTACACCACCAAGAGAGGAAGAACAGACTTGGGATGTGAGAGTTTATAAAAAGAATGATATTGACTTTGTAGACAGTAAATCGGGTGGCTTATCACTATTTAATTATAGAAACCCGAAGTTTGGTACGCTGTGGTGGAAGTTACCAGCTAAGTCTAAAATGCCGCAAGGCCTGCATGTTTCACTAGATGATGGGGGATCGCTAGGTAAAAATCATTTTACTATTCGCCCTCTATACGATATGCCCGTAACTCTGTATTTAGATAAGTTAAATCAATTAGATTCGATGGCTATTCCTTGTTTTATCGGTGTACCAAATCAAGATGTAGGATAATTATGTTTTCACAATTAGAACTTAGATTAATTAAAAGTACTCTTAAAAGTAGGGTTGAAAAAGAAACAGTAGAGCTTAAACAGCTTGATGAAGATAGCGATGAATATATGGAAAAGGCTAATGATTTAATGGTGCTTGATACATTAATTTCTAAAATCGATAACTCACAGCATTAAAGTTTAATGCGCTAGTCATTTACTAGCGCTTTTATTACCTTTGCCCTTACCACCCCAAAACGCTCTAAACAATCGCATTAACCCAAGCGTTGAAACCGCAATACCTACAATCACAAATTCAAAGTACCAGGGCGCGCCTTTATAGCCCATTGCTTGCCAGCCTTTATGCATATACGGTTGCATGGCTGGTATAAAATGGCACACAAACAACCCCAGAAAGAATAGAATGATCACTTCATCCATAATGGTTTTGTCGCGGTTCTTCAGCACAAGCAAGTCATAGTCCGCGTCGTTTTGCTCGGCTTGCATGCAGCGCTTTGCTTTGGCGTTAAACTGCGCAATTTTAAAGTTGTTCTCAGCGCGTGCTACATCAGCGGCCATTTCTGCCGCGATGCGTTTACGCTCAACATAGCCGCCGGTTAAATCGGCTATTGGGTCTGTGATAAATGATAATACTGATTTAATCCATCCCATTATTTAATCCCTCGTATAAATTTAAGAAAGCTTTTAGGGTCTTTGCTAAACGATTTAATTAGCTTGTCGAACCCTTCTAAAATGTGTGGTGCTGCATATGCTGTTACGCCAATCACGCCCGTTTTTAGGCTTTCGTCAAAGCCGCGCCACTCGCAAAACATGGCGGCTAAGTACGCTGCAAAAATAGCAACGAGCACGTTCATACAGTAATGAAAGAACGTAAATTGCTTTTTGCTTAAATACATTTGAATAGCGGCTGCTAAAAAGCTCAGCATAAATAAACGCCCCCATTGTTTAACAAACTCTGTTACATCTATCCAGCTCATGCGGCTTCCTTGGTCGTTGGGTTTAAGTCTGAATACTCAGGCTCTTTAAATTCAATATGCTGCGCGGCGGGTAGGTAATTATTAATGCCTAATACGTCTTGCTGCAGGGGCACAACTTCGTTGTTGTAATAGGCACGGGTAATTTTGTCTAAGTCGCCAAAGCCTGGGCTGTCGCCAGATGATTGGCCGCTCAGTGCTTCTTGCGCACGGTGCATGCTGAGCATGTCGTTAAGCGTAATTTTTTTAATGCGCTCAAATTCGTCTTTTGTTGATATGTCGCCCACCGGTGTAATGTTTATCGCTTTTTCAGCATCGGCTTTATTACTGCGAAAATTAAAAAACAAACTTCTAAAGTTACCCACGCCTTTGCTGTCACGTATGGCATTTTTAAGGGCGGTTTCATCATCGGCGCTTAAGTTAGGGTCAGCCATTGAGAATATAAAGCCCATGTGCGCACCGTTCTTGTAATAACGGCGACGAAATAACGTGGCATCTTCATTAAGCAACGCCGACTGAATACCGCCGTAATATTGCGGTATGCCATAAATGCCTTGCCCGGGGTCGTATTCCTTTACGTGTATTATTTCGCCTTCATTAAAGTAAATAGGCTCATGACTGCGATTACTTAATTGCGCGTACACCCCGCGCTTATCGGTATAACGCATAGTGAGTGCAGGCAAATGGCACAGCTTAATAATCTGCCCAAACGAATTTTTAATAATTTGCAAATAGGCGTTACCGCTCCACAGCAAATCAAACGCAAATTTGCTAAGGGCTTGATGGCTTAAAAGTGGGTTAGGCTTATACCACTTTAAAATCATGTTGCGTTTAAAGTAGAGTATTGGCCCATGCTGGGCATTTACACGCAGCAGTTTAACCAAGCCTTGCAAATTAATGGGCGGTGCATAAATGCCGTTACTGTCACTAAAAACCCCAACGTAATCAGTTAGCCGGTTGTCTAAACAGGGCTCCGGATCGCCAAAGCTAAACGTATCGGTTACCGCTGTGCGTTGGTTGTAGTTTGGCGCTTGGCCGTTACTTACTTGTAATCTTGGTTTACTCATTAAGCTGCAATTCCTACTGATGTTTGACGGCTATGGGCGTTACCGTCGAGTGGTTCAAATAACATAGCGTGCATAATTGCCCACGCAATATCGGCATGGCCTGTTGTGGCTGTGCGGTTTGTGGCATAGGTGATTTGGTCGCCCACCACTTTACGGCGAATATTAATGAACGAGCTGGCAATATTTACCGCGTCCTGGTCAAACTCAAAGCGGCGGTTTTGAATAACGTTAATGGCTTTAATTACCATGCGGTTTTTAATAATAGGGTTGTAATGAATCGGCTCCGCATTAGGGTAAAACTTAGTAATAAGCTCCCACACACCATAGCCAATGCCGGTGGTGTCTACGCCAATATGCACAACGTTGTATTTTTCGGTGAGGTGTTTTATCTCGTTTGCCATGGCTTCAAAGTCGTTGCCGCTTAAATCAAGTGCTTCTAGCAGTAAAAACTTTTCGCCTGGCTTCATGGGTGCACTTAAAATGGCAACACTTGCTTTATCGCCAAAGCGGGCAGGGTCAAAACCAATTACAACAGGGCGCAGTCCGAACGGGCGCTCGTAGGCTAAATCAAAGTCGCTCCACTTAGTCGAGTCGCCCACGCAGTTCATCAATTGTTTAAGGTTAAACGCACTGTGCGCATCATCAATAAACTTACACATAAACAAGTTATTAAACTCATCTACGCTGTATTCGTTTTCAAGTACGCCAATATCAATACGGTCAAAGCCACTGGTTACTACATCGTAAACTGTAAGCATTTGTCGCCAAATACCGTCGTCACACAACTGACCGTTTTTTAAGTTTTTATGGCTTACATCAATAGCAAATTCAGGATCGTTACACGCCTTTGTTTTACGGTACCATTTACCGTTCCAATGGTCGTAGGCTTCGTGGCTGGTAACCGATGGCGTACTAAAATAGGTTATTCGTAAATGTTTATGCGTTGCCATAGCCTGCGCTAAACCGCGCAGCGACTTATATTTAGGTATCCAAAACACTTCATCAATATATAAATCGCCGGACTCAGATTGCGCAGTACGGGCATTAGTTGATTTAAAAATTAGTTTAACGGTTTTACCGCCGGCTAAATTAAGCACCATGGGTGAGCCACTTAATTCAACATTAAAATGCTCACGCACCAACGCCACAATATTGGCTTTAAATACTTCGGCCTGATCACGGCTCGCCGATATAAATATTTTATTACGGCCATTTACCACTGCATCGTAAAACGCTTCGAATGCAAAATAAAATGTAGCGCCAATTTGGCGTGGTTTTAATATAAAGCGGGTGCGATGGTCTTGGTTATCAAACCAATGTTTTTGGTGAGGATAAAGTAATGTGTCTTTAAGCTCGTTGAGCATTTCAAGGGTAATGCCAGAGCAATCGTTTTTCTTTTTCTTCTTTGATTTTTTGTCATTGCCGTTATGACTGTTGCCGCTGTTATTGTTGGCGGGGTCGTCATTACTTGCGCGCTGTTTTGGGGTTGGGGCTAATTTACTTTTATTAAGTGCGCACAACTGGCGCGTGCAAAAGTCGAGCTCTTTATAGTCAGCATCGGTTTTATCGTCTTTATCGGCCAGTACATTAATGCGTTTGCTAAAGGCCATTTCGGCATTATAACTTGGGCACATGTCCTCCCACTTGCCAGCCTCCGACCAACGGCGAATGCTACGCGCACTGGGCATGTCGTCAAGCTCGGCTATTTCGTCCACCGTGTAGCCCTCAACAACATACAAATCTTGTGCTTTTTTGCGTATCTCTGGTCCGTAGTTCGCCATCTATTGCGCCGCTTTTATTAATCCATAGCGGCAGTGTATTCGTTATAAAACGCTTAATCTGTCAGTCAAAAACCTGTCCATTCCTAAAAGTTAAATATAGGAATTTCAAAAAGTTAAACCGTTGGAAAGGAATAAAAAGAGGGTGCAAACTGCAATCACTTTAAAGCAATACGCTTAATTTGCACATATTTAAAAAGGGTTGTTTATGCCAGGTCAACTACGTACTAAACCGTTATCGATTGCCGCTGTAGGTATGACCGTTGACGGCCGCGAAATATCAGAGCAAGACGTAGCCGACATTGTAGAAACCTATAACCCGCGTAAATACGGTGCACGCATTAATGTTGATCACGAATTTAACTGGTCGGGTTGGGCCGCTAAAAATCTTCATAACGTAGATATTCCCGGCATGTTGGGCGATGTAGAAAGCGTTGCAGCCTATGAAAACGAAGAGGGCGTTGTGTGCTTATACGCAGTGCTTGCGCCCAATCAAGGGTTTGTAGAGCTGAACAAAGCAGATCAAGCTGTTTATTTTAGTATCGAAATTAGCCGCGATTTTATGGGCACAGGCAAAACCTACCTAACCGGTTTAGCAGTGACCGACTACCCAGCCAGTTGCTATACCGACCGTATCCATTTCAGTAGTAAGAGTAAGCCAGATGACACGGACGTCTCTTTATTAAAAGTTGATTTAGGATCATGTGAGCCTATCGACGCCGCACCTAAAAAACCATTTTTTAAACGACTATTCGCAAAGGAAGAACCCGACATGAACGAAACACAATTAGCCACTGCATTAAAAGATGCGCTGGGCACACCGCTTAGTGAGTTTGGTAAAAAACTAGACGGCTTAGCCACAAAGCTTGATTCGTTTTCAACCACAAAAGTGGAAGGTGAAGAAACGCCGTCAGCTGATGATGAAAACACTGAATTAGCTCAAGTAAAAGAAGAGCTATCAAAAACAAAAACAGCATTAGGTGAACTTAACGACAAGTTTACCAAAGCGTTGAAAACACCTGCGGGTGATACCACTGACGCCGACGAAGAACCCGAAGGCGATGAGGGTAAATACAGCAACTGCTTGTAATTACATCACCAACTTAACTTAGCTAAACGCAGGAAAGAATATGAAAACCAGAACTAGAGAATTATTTGTCGCCATTATGGCAGGCATGGCCGTTAATTACGGCGTTACATCAATGAGTGAGCAGTTCAACGTTGAGCCTACAACCGAGCAGCGCTTATATGATGCTGTTTATGAATCGGCTGAATTTTTACAGATGATCAACACCGTACCGGTAGACGACTTAGTTGGTCAGTCAGTGATCATGAGTGTAGACGGTGGCGTTACAGGTCGTGCAGGCGTTGAAACTGACGACACCAAAGAGCGTAAAACCCGTGATGTATCAAAGCTCGATAAACGTGAATACCGTTGTTATCCAACAGAATGCGACATTCATATCACATGGGTAAAAATGGATCAGTGGTCTAAGTTCCCTGATTTTCATAATCGTTATCGTAATCACGTACGCCAGGCTATTGCGCTCGACATTATTAAAATTGGTTGGAATGGTACGCACGTAGCTGATACCACAGATATTACAGCCTATCCAATGATGAACGATGTAAACATTGGCTGGCTACAACTAATTCGCCGCGATGCACCCGAGCGCGCAATTAGTGAAGGCGCAACCGCTGGCGAAATTCGTATTGGTGCTGGCGGCGATTACGAAAACCTAGACCAAGCGGTGCACGATGCATTGCAAGGTATTCCAGAGCACAAACGTGCAAACATGGTGGCTATTATTGGCGACGAGCTTTTAGCGCAAGACAAAAACAAGCTGTACGCCAAGCAAGCACATACCCCAAGTGAAAAAACCAAGATTGAGCTGCAACAGGTGATTGATACCTATGGCGGTTTAATGACATACAAAATTCCGTTTTTCCCCGCTCGTGGCATTTTAGTCACTAGCTTTGACAACTTAAGTCACTACGTACAAACGGGATCAACGCGTACCAGTGTAGAAAACAACGCTAAGAAAAAACGCGTTGAAGACTACCTATCACGAAACGATTGCTACTACGTAGAAGACCTTGAAAAAGTCATGTACTTCGAATCAACCAGTATCAAGTTACCAAATTCAGACGGTAGCGCCTGGATTTAAATATTCGGTAAATTCCCATTTGGCCGGCTTGTTTAATCCAATTTTCGAGCCGGTCTTTTTAACCACATTAAAGAGTGTTTTTAAATGAGCTTAGTCAAAGAATCATTAGCCAAAGCAGCAGGCAGCGTACCAACAAGCACTGACAAAAAAGCGCCAACGGTCGCGGCAACAGCCACGAATACCCATGCGCCAACCACTATCACTACGCAAACCGAGTACCAGCTTTATGCAGCAGCCATCGAATCTGACTTAGCTCAATTAAAAACATTTACTGATATAGCTGATAAAGCAACATACAAATCTGAAGCGTTAGAACGCCAAGATTATTTAGGGTATATCAATCAATATCGACTAAGCGGCCAGTGCCACCCGAACACGGTTTTAGCATGGGTGTTTATTTGGTTGGTTGACTTAAAACGCTGGGATGCGGCGCTAGAACTCCTGCCGTTTATGATTGAGCAAAAGCAACCGCTACCCACGGTATTTAATACCAAGCATTGGCCTGCGTTCGTTATCGACCAACTCTATGACGATGCAAATTACTACCTATCAGAATCAAAGCAGCAAGGCTTATTTGATATTAGCTATGTACTGCGTGGCTTAATTAATACCGTTAAAAACCAAGATTGGAACGGGCTTGAAGTGGTAGGCGGCAAGTTGTACGCCATTGCGGCAAAGGTTGATGCCGCATTACACAATTATGGTAATGCACTGTTATTTGCAGAGCACGCACAAGCCATTAACGACAAAGCTGGGGTTAAAGGTTTAGTCGATAAGTTAACAAAGCAATTAAAAGCAACGGTTAACGAGTAACAGCTCCAACGCCGGTGGGCAACTTAGCACTTCGTCAGCATTCGTTGTTTGACGCCCTGTGACTAAGTGGCGCCCACACCCAATTTAATGTGTGTTTTTACAGGTGCAATATGAATTTAAGCGGTATGCCACAAGCAGATTTACAAAGCATTAATGTTGATGTGCCAGGCAATGGCTATTACCCGACATTAAGCACGGCTTATTTTATAGAGCACTACGCCGTTGCCCAAGAATACGCCAGCAAAAGTGAGCTGCTTGTTGAAAAGCTAAAGCGCGCACAGACCGAGGTAAACCAAGAACTAGTAAGCGCTGTGCTTACTAACGGCACACCATTAAACGCACAACAAATAATTTTTTATAACGATGCAGTGTATAGCAAAGCCAAAGCTAATTTATTGGTATCCAAGCTTGGCAGTACACACCGTGAAAACGCAACAGCACAGTCGCAATCAGCCATTGATAACTTTGAACACTGGCAACGCGAAAGCATAAACGCCATGCGCTTACTGCAAGCACTAAGCCCTAATTTATCGGTAGAGCTGTTATGAGCAAAAGCAAAATTGAAAAGCTTAAACAGCATTTAGTGAGTGTTGAGTACCAAGGCCATAAGTTGGCGCTCAATACCCAGTTTGATAGCTGGATAGAAGGCGGGCGCATAGAGCCAAGTAGTAAAACAATGAATGGTAACGGGTTATTGGCAGCGCGGTTTTATTACTCAGGTGTGATCAGCATTAATCCATGCTTTGCGCCGGCTGCGTTAATTTGTGCCTTTGCATCGTTTTGGTTGCAAAACAATGGCGGGCGTTATGACAGCACCGATATTGAATTTAGTGCCGATGTAAACGACGACAACAGCAATGAAGTAGAGCTGACTATTAACCAGCTGTGTGAAGACATAGAGCTAATACAAACAGACAACGGCCCTTTTGAGTTAAACGGTAACCGTTACGACTTTGGCGAGCAAAGCCTATGGGTTGCTGAATCATTTTTACTGCAAGGCACTGTAAGCCGTGCTTAACGTTAAATTTGACGAAGGGCGCAGCAAAGACCAATTAGCGTTTTTACAACTTAAGCCTAATAAGCGGCGCAATATATTACGTCGTGTTATTCGAACAACAAATAAAAGCAGTAAAGAGCGGATCACCAAGCAAACGGATTTAGCAGGTAAAACATGGCAAGGCAGAGCAAATGGTAAAAGAAAGAAAATGCTCACCAAGCTTAAAAAGTTTATGAAGGTTCGCCACAGTGCAAACGACGCCAGTGTTTATTTTTTAGGGGGCAACAGCGGAAAAATTGCCCGTGCCCACCAAGAGGGCATAAGCCTAGATGCAGGCAAGCCAAAAGGTAAAGCGGCTCAAAATAAAGAAAGGCCAGCCACGCGAAATTTAGCCAGGGCATTAATAGCCGAGGGTTACAAAATACCGCGTCGTAAAGGTAAGGGCAGTAAACGCCCAAGCATTAAATGGATAACAGAGAATTTAAGCATTAACCAAGCAGGATTTTTACTTCGCGATTTAAAGGGCAGCTCAAGTAAGAGTACATGGCAAATTGACTTGCCGGCCCGCTCATTTTTAGGGCAAACGCAGGGCGAAGAAAAACAGCAAATGAATTTTATTTTAAACCAGGCTATGCACGTTGCGTAGCGCAAAGCAAAAGGAACGATCATGGCACAAGGTAAAGTAACCGTTGCCGCCATACAAACAGGCAGTGGCGCTACGAAACAGATTGAACGCAGTGTGTTGTTTATCGGTCAAGCGAGTGAGAACAACGGCAAAATTTTATCTATTAATGCACAAAGTGATTTTGATGTTGAGTTCGGCGCCGCCGACTCCCCACTAAAAACACAAGTAAAAGCATGGCAACGCAACGGTGATGACTTAGTGAGTGGTTATGCCATCCCGCATGGCGCAGGCGATAACGTAATGGCCCTTATTGATAAAGCAATGGATCAGGATGTTAGCCCTGAAATTATTGTTATTTGTACGCCAGTTACAGGCAAAGCCGACATTGAAAGCTACCAAGCCAAAGCGCTTGAAATTTTATCGAGCCTTGCTCGTCGTGTTCGCTTTTTACTCGCAGCACCTGGCTTAACGGCTTAGCAAAGTTGGCCTGATTTAGTGACTTCATTACAACCGTTAACCGATGGCGTAGTAGGCGATCGTGTGGCTGTTATCCCGCTTTTATTCGGTGACGAACTAGGTGCAGTAACAGGGCGTTTATGTAAAAGCGCAGTCACTATTGCTGATAGCCCAATGCGTGTGCTTACGGGTGCAATGTCATTGATGCCACACCCAGAAGATGCCGCCGGCAACCCCTTAACCAACTCAACCACGGCGGCACTTGATGCGCTGCGTTTTAGTTGTACACAGTTTTATGCTGATTTTGATGGTACGTATTTTGGCGATGTAAACATGCTCGACGCTGAAGGCGGTGATTTTCAAAAAATTGAAATTGGCCGCATTGTTGATATGGCTGCACGTGCTGTGCGCATTATTGGGATTCAAAACGTTAAAAATCGCCGCTTAAACAACAGCAGCACCGGGATTGAATTTGGTAAACGCATTATGGGTAAACCGCTGCGCGACATGGCACGCTCTATCAATATTGGTGCCGATAAGTTCCCTGGTTTAATTCGCGCCCCAAAAGACGACAGTATCAACCTAACGTTTATGAATGCGACCACATTACAAGTCGTACTTAAAGTTAAACCAATCGATTCACCCAACACCATCATTGTTGGGATCATGTTAGATAACGCAGAGTAGGAGCGCAAACATGCAAAAAGTACTAGGCGGTAAAGACTTCGATATCTTCATTGGTGATTCGATGGTTCATGTTATGGAAGCGACTTGCAAAATTACGGATGGGCGCACCGTTAAAAAAGTGCGCGGTATTCCAAAGGGCTTTATTGATGGCGATGTTGAAGGCGAAGTAACACTAAAGCTTGATCATGAAAATTGGTTAATTGTGCAAGCGCAAGCTGAAAAAGCAGGCAGTTGGAAAGGTATTGAACCGTTTGATATTGCGTTTAATGCAGAAGTAGCTGCAGGTAAAAAGAACGTTGAAGCATTTGGTTGCCTGCCGCAGCTGGACGAAATTTTAAACATTAAAGCCGATGGTGGCGAAGAAGACACCACATCAATCAAGTGTCCGATTACTAGCCCTGATTTTGTCAAAATTAATGGTGTGCCATACCTAACTGACGATGAAGTGAGAGATTTGTAATGACTAAAGCCATTCGCACACTAACTGCCACAACATTACTAAGCACCTTGCAGGCATGTGGGCATAAAGTATTTGAGGGTGAATTAAACCTAAACATTATAGGCATTCGCCATACAAACACCCGCGCCAACACGTTTAACGATGCAATTTGTGTGTTGTATCAGCAAAACAGCGAATGGCAGTTAAAGCAGTATAAAGCCACAACAGATGCCGGTATTTACTGGCGTAAAAACCCAATGAACATAGACGGCACAGCGGTGCTAGTTGCAGGGCAGCATAAAAGCTTATGGACGTTGGGTTATCACCAAGGCAAGTATCGCGCCCTTGTACAGCATAAACCGGTTGTTGTTTTACGTGACAACAACAAAGACACCGAGTTAGACACGGACGTCACACCCCAAGCAGAGCTACAACAAGGTTACTTTGGTATTAATTGCCACCGTGCAAACAGCAAAACCACATCAACCCAAGTTGATAAATGGTCAGCCGGTTGCCAGGTGTTTGCAAGTCCTAATGACTTTGATGAATTTATTGCTTTGTGTGAGCAATCAGCAGCCAAGTACGGCCCTTATTTTACCTACACACTGCTAGAACAAGCAGATTTAAAAGAGAGTATTGATCATGGCGTTTGAGAAAAAAATCACATTAGAAACACCCGTTGGCGAAATCACATTTAATGTAAATGGCGCCGACTACAACAAATACATTAACTCGACTCAGCCAAATAACAAAGTGCAGCCGGCAACTAACTTTTTATTAAACACAGTGGTTGAAGCCGACGCTAAAAAGCTCAAAGAGCTGGTACAGCAACCGGGTGCCGCGTTGTTTTTAGTGGGTGCCATTGTTGAAGAATACCAACCTGAGTTTAATTTTACGGTAAAAAAATCGAAAGCCGAGCCAAGCAAATAGGCAAAAGCAGGCTCGATCAGTTACTGGCATACCACGCTAAATACTTTGGCAATGTACCAGTCACTGACGAGAGCTTGGCACAGGCGCTTTACCTTGAAACATCACAGCAAGAAAACTTTGTAACAGCCGTAAATAACGGTATTTGCACAGCATTAGGCGGCGAGTAATTAATGGCAACACTCAGCAAATTAGACAAGCTTACTTATTCAATCGGGATCATCGATAAGGTGACGGGTCCGGTTAATAAAGTGATGGCTAAAATAAATCAGCTGAGTCAGCAAACCGCCGCTGCACAAGATCAAATGATGCGCGGAGCAACCACGGCCGTGGGTGGCGGTTACGCCCTCGCTAAATCGCTCGCGCCTGCAATTGACCACGTTGCTGCTTTGGGCGAGGTGCAATCACTGGGCGTTACCGACGACGCCTTGCAACAACTAACTAAAACAGCCTATAAGTTTGGTTTTCAATTTGGGGGTAACTCGGCCGAGTTCGTACGCAGTGCTTACGATATTCAATCAGCTATTGCCGGTTTAAATGGGTTTGAGCTATCTGAATTTACCAAAACGTCAAACATACTAGCGGTAGCAACCAAAGCCGACGCAGCCACTATTACCAGCTATATGGGCACCATGTATGGCATCTTCGAAAAGACCGCCAATAAAATGGGCAAAGCGAATTGGGTAAACCAAATCGCAGGGCAAACCGCCACCGCGGTACAGCTTTACAAAACCACCGGTGCAGAAATGCAAGCCGCGTTTTCAAACCTTGGGGCGACCGCGACAAACATTGGCTTAAGTTCAGCTCAACAATTCGCGTTAGTGGGTGAACTACAACTGGTTGCTAAATCAGGCTCTGTGGCTGGCACGCAAGCGGCCTCATTATTACAAGGCATTGGTAAAGCACAAGATGCATTAGGCATAAAATTAACCACAGATAACGGCGACATGCTAGCAATAGACGTAGTGCTGGGGCGTATTAATAACCGCTTATCCTCACTGGGTTCTGTAGCGCGTGGCGATGTACTCACTCAAATATTTGGTAAGCAAGGTGCAAAAGCCGTTGATGTATTGAGTACCAAAGTCGATAAACTAAAAGACGGCATCACCGTCTTTGAAAACGTGCAAGACAGCTCCAAAGCAATCGAAATGGCCAATATTATTGCCAGCCCTTGGGATAGATTAGGCGGTTCGTTTAATGCGGCCGCTACGGCAATGGGCAGTCGTTTACTACCCGTTGTGGAACCCTTTATAGAATTACTCTCGGCAGGCTTTGCGGGTATTGTCTCGTTAACTGAGCGCTTTCCGATTTTATCCAGTGTGATTGCAACACTTGTAGTGGGTATTGTGGCGCTTATCTCTATTTATGGCGTGGTCATGTTCATGATGGGCCTTTACAAAATGGCGCTGATAACAAGTGGTGCGCTCACTATGGGTTTAACAGTGATAACTAAATTATGGCAAGGCGCACTTATTGCGTTGCGTGTATTGGGTTTTTTATCACTCATTGCAACGATGGGCGCGGCGGCCATTGCCATGGGTACATTTAAAGCAGTTATGCTCGCAGGCCAAGCGGCTACATGGTTGTTTAATGCAGCGCTTTGGGCAAACCCAATTACGTGGGTAGTGGCGGGTGTTATTGCGCTCATCGCGGCGGTTGGTGCGCTTATCTATTACTGGGATGACTTAGTGGCTGCGTTTCAAAATACCGCATGGGGAAAAGTATTAATGGCGGTGTTTGATAGTGTGAAAGCGGCCTTTAATGGGGTGATTGATAGCGTAAAATGGGTGCTCGAAAAGCTCGGTCTGATTGACGATACCGAGGCAAAAATAAAAACAGAAGCGACCTCAACACACGAAAACATTAACCGTGCTCAGCCTAGCAATTTAGTCATGCAAAATGCAGATCAAGCGTTCAGCCGCGACTACGGCCAAGCTGTGATCAACAAAGCTGCCCAAGTACCCGGTAATAAAGCCAGCACCCACTATGCTGCAGTGAATGATGTTACGTATTTGAATCGAACGCAGTTAGACAAAGGTCAAACTAACAATGCTATTAACTCAACATTGCAAAGCAGTAATGCCATTGAGCAAACAAATAGCGCGTTGGCACAAACGAACACATTAAATAACCGCTATGTAAGTTCAACTGTGGCGAATGGATTAACCAATATCGCGCCTGTAAATACTGCTATTAATAACGATGTTTCAGCAAACGATGCTGCTTTTTTTGCTAGCGCAACAACGCATAGTGTAGTTAACCCAGCATTACAAAATAGTATTGCTACAAACCAAACAAATAAAGTTTTGGCACAAACCAGTGCAGTAACCATGGCTGCAAACGATGCTGCTTATTCAACAACGGGCAGCATCAATAACAGCGCGACTAACTCATTATTACAAAGCAGCCCAGCTACAAATAGCGATGTCGGCCACAATGCACAATCAACACAGTTCATAACACAATCAGCGATAGAAAATGGCAATACACGCACAGCTAATCATTTTACTAACGCGGCCAATTCACCTGTTTATAGTCAAAAATATGAACAACTCGCCCGCTTTAATCAAGGTGCAGCGCCACTACAACGATTGCCAATGGTCAAAACAGATCAGGCAATTACTAACACAGCGAACGCGTACAGCGTTGAGCAGTTAAATACTGAGCAACAACACACGAATAACTATAAAGCCAAAGTACAAAAATCAGCGTTTTTACAAAGCCTAACGAGCAGCACCAGCCAGAGCAGTTCAAGCGAGAACGATAACAGCAAGCGTGTGCACATAGACAACTTAACGATTAAATCTGACGACTTAGCGCAAAGTTTTGAACAAATGATGGAGCTAGCAAGCTGATGAACTTTGATATTGCACTGCACATAGATTTAGCCATTGAGGATAATGATTTTGTACTTAATGACTCGCTGACACCCAGTACATTAAGTAAATCGAATGTGGTGGCGCAAGATATAAAGCATCGAATTTTAGAAAGCGGTTTACTCATAAAGCTGATTGGTCTGCGCAATAAAAACGGCATAGCGCCCATTTTAACCGAGCTCGAATTACTAACCGAGCAAGACAATCGGATTAAGCCTGGCACTATAAAAGTGTATCGAAATGACGACGGCACATTAAGTATCACCGCGCAAACGCGCCAATACGGGAGCCTACAAAGTGGACTTTAAAACCCTAATGCAAAATGCAGGTTTGCCAATGGATGAGCAAACAGCGCAAGCGCAGTGGCAAGCACAGTTAAAAGAGCAAAACATACAAGTTGCCAACAATTCACCCTTTGGCCCATTTTGGCGAACCGTTGAAGCGTTGCTAACAAAGCCCGTTGTGCAGCTGTTTAATTGGCTAGCAACGCAGCTAATGCCTGACTTATTCATTATGACAGCAAGCCGAGCTGCACTGATTGAACGCCATGGCCCTGCGCGTAATGTGTTTATTCAAGCGGGAGTAAAAGCACAAGGATTATTAACGTTTACACGCGAAAGCGACGAGGGCGAAAGCGCCATTGTGGCAGGAACCGCCGTGGTAACCGATGTGCTAGGCGATAAAGTGTATAAGCTTATACTTTTACAGGATGTATATTTTGAACAAGGGCAACGCACTGCGTATGCATTGGCTGAAGCCTATGAAACCGGTGCAGCTTATAACTTACCCGCAGAGGCTTACCGATACTTTACTGGGCAACAAGAAGGGATCACCGTAACCAACAATGATGATTGGTTAATTAAGCCAGGCTCTGATGATGAAGACACTGAGCATTATCGCCTACGCATTCGTAACGTATTTGGTACAGCCTCCCGCTGGCATATCAATGCTGTATACAAACAAATTATTGCTAGCTTTGCTGTACCAATAGATAACATTGAAATACTAACCAATGCACCACGTGGACCTGGCACGGCTGATGCGTATATTTACTTAGATGTTGGCCCTGTACCAACAGCACTATTGAGTGCCATTAACCAACATATTCGTACCGCAGGTCACCATGGTCTAGGGGATGACTTTATGGTTTACGCTATGGCAACCAACGGGTTTGATATCACCGCAACCTATAAGTTACATGACAACAGCCACGCTATTCAAGACGACTTAACCACGTTTATACAAGCCGCATTTCGTCAAAATGCAGCGTATGCACCCACACGCGTAACGCATCAAACTGTGTTCAGCATTAGCCAATTAATAACACAGTGCCATGAACAATTTAGTGAACTGCAGTCAATCAAGTTTGATATTGACGACATAACTGCAGCCAACTGGTTACCGGTACTTACATCATTAACCGTTAATGAGGTTGCAAATGGCTAATGAAATCGCGACATGGCTCAATAAAGGTTACGCCGAAAAACTTGTAAAAGCGGCCACAGGTTACTGGGAGCAATCGCGCGACTATGTTATGTGGGCAGTGAACCAAAAAGACGAGTTAAAAAATGAAGAGCCTGTATTAGGGTTTCTGGCATGGGAGCGCTTAACAAACCGCTTAGATGATGAGCCAATCGAGCTATACAGAAAACGCGTACAGCATGCATTAGTTAATACTATTGACGCTGGCGAAATGGCATCCGTAAGAAGTATTTTCGACCGCTTAGGGTTAGAAGTACTCAATGTGCGTGAGCGCATTGATGGGCGGGATTGGGACATTATTGCCATTGATATGTCTGACTCAACGCTTGCAGGCAACAACGATTTATTACCCGAACTTATTCAGCTGTATGGGCGAACGTGTAGGCGCTATGAATTAACCGTGCATAACAAAGCTGATGTATCACTGAGCTTAGGATTAACGCACGTACAGTGGGATAGCTGTCACATTGCTCACCCACTGCATTTAGCCGCACAAAATAAAGCGCAGCAACAATACAGTTATGGTTTTACTGATTTGCAAAATGAAAGTAGCGAAGCGCCACTGTATGCAGTTACGCACGATGTAAAACACGTATTGCCATTCGAGCAGCTATATCAATTTCTAGGGTGTGACAACCTTGTAAGTAATACACATCCCCAAGCAATCACCACCGATGTACAGCATGTTATTGCCGCACATCATCACTATGGATTTTTAAGTAAAGAGGGCGGTGTAAGTATCGCCAAGGAGCCACTATGACCCAAGCGATCACCGGCATTATGACCAACGCCGGCAAAAGTTACATCACAACCCGCGCGCTGCGAAACTCAGGGCTCGATGTTAAAGAATTAGTGTTAGCAAACATTCCTAATTTAAATGAAAGCGCAGAGCGTAACCCCAATGAAAGCATGCCTAGCACACTGCAAATTGTGTATAGGCGCAATATTGATACGTCAGGCTATGTTGATTCAAATACCGTGGCATGGGCTGTCATACTTGAGCAGGACGTTGGCGACTTCGACTACAACTGGATTGGATTAGTAACACAAGACGGTACTTTGCTAGCGATTGATTACTTGCCATTACAACGCAAGCGCCAGGGCGTAAACAATGTACACAACCGCTCGTTTGTATTGAAGTTTGCAGCGGCTGCGGCATTAGCGCGGATCACCATCCCTGCACAATCGTGGATGTTTGATTACAGCCCACAAATTGATGCAATTAACACACATTTAGCCAGTATTGTGACGAGCCAAGTTAAATCCATGACACGTCATGTAAAACAAGTACTTAAGGAAAATAGCATATGAATGAATCAGATTTAGGTCGTGTTGTTGACGCATGTGAACAACTAACCGATGCCGTAGAAAAACACTCTGCGACTATAAGTGAAAGAGTAAGCACTGTGTCGCAGTCGATTTTAAACAATTTGTCAGGCGACAGAGATGTTACTTTTTACGTTGATGTTAATGGCAGTAATGCAAATTCAGGCTCGAGTACGGAGCCATTTCAAACGTTATTGCATGCTTTAAACATAATTCCTGCTGGGAAGTCTGCAACGATAAAATTATCAAGATCACAAAAGCATGTGGTTGATGGCAATATAAATTGTTATGCAAGTAAGGTGATTATCGTACCTGATAGCAAAAATATTGATCTGTCTAAAAGCATAGATATTGACGAGACGACACCTGAAATCATCTTCCTTAGTGGAAGTGTCTTTTTTTATGGGAACTTGTTACTGGGCTATTTTAAACAGTCTTTAGTTATTAATGCAAAGTTCGACAAGTATGGAGGCATCAGTTTTTGGGGTGGCGGGGCTGTGATCATTGCACGAAGTAAGGTCATTGTAGATTTAGAAAGTGCAGAGCAAGGGGTATTCGGTGGTGACTTAAATTACCTACTCCCAACTAAAATTGGTCTAAGAGAAGTCGAATTTGAGCTATTAAATGGTTATTTATCTTTGAATGGAACCTCAGTACTGGCTAATACGTTATGGGGGGTGAATTACATTAATGAACTCGTCAATGAGCCTACGGCTCAAAATACAATTACTAATATTCCTTATGCACCGGAGTAATCATTTATGTTATTAAGCGGAACGTTAAACGGTAAAAAAGTCTGTAATATTGAAGCAAGCTCAGATTTAATTACAGAAGTTCAGAAGGTTGAGCTTCAAAAATCTGTTGATAGATTATGTCTTCGTAAAAAGAGAAATGCACTTATCTCGAAATATGACTGGACACAAATGCCGGATGCGCCTTTAACCCAAGAGCAGAAAGTTGTGTGGTCAGAGTATCGCCAAGCATTACGAGATTTACCGCAACAGTTCGAAGATATACACGATGCTGTATGGCCTGTTGCACCTAATGCATAACATTGTACTTTGTTATCACCAAACAGCCGCCCCTTGCTCAATGCAAGCGGGCGCGCAGTTACTTGCATTAGCGATCGAGGACGTGTCGCGAACTGATAAACCCACACGCTTTAATGGTTTGCTGCTATCAGTGAGCGCAAGCGCCCCAGCAGCATTAGCTAGCAAATTAAAAACAATAAACGAATACTGCCCAATACCTGAGTTTATTAGCTGTGCTCAATACGGCCAAAGTCAAAGCGCATTAGAGCAAACTCAGCTCGTAACCTATGACGGCCAAAGTATCGAATGGCAAATAAACACATTGCAAAACTTAACGCCAATACGTGAGCAACAAATAGCGGACGAAATTGCTACTGTAAACGACAGTGGCAAGCAATTAATAAACACCATTGACGATGCATTAACTCAAACCGTTGAGCTAAAAACAGCACGCGACGAGCGATTAAATCAGGCGCAATTTACTGCCCAAAGTAGTGGGGTCGATATGCAATTAATAACAGCCGGTACAGCAAAGCAGCTAGCCGACTCAGTTGCTAACAAAGGCAATGAGCATCACTATTGGGCGATGTGTTTGTTTGTAGGTGAACCAAGCGAGCTTAATCATATTAAAGAGGTGTTATGAGCATATCGTTAGATGGCTGGAATATCCCCGGGTATGAAACGCGGGTTAATGCCGGAATTAAATTAGCCGGCGGCGATATGTCAGGCATGGGAAGTTTTGCGCTCATTAGCGATCAAGGTGTTAAGCCTGGCATGTTAACTGTGAGCACTAAAATACCGCTTAATGAAGAGGGGGCTTTAGCATTGCTTATTAGCAAAGCGAAATCACTTGATGAAAACGGCGCCCGTATTATTTACACAATTAATAATGCATTGGCAGAGGCTTATAAAATACGTAAAGCCAAATTTGATGGCGAGGTAAAGGCAGTAGAGCTTGAAGAAAAGCGCGCATGGCAAATCACCTTTAAACTTATTGAAGTACAATCCGTATCAGAGCGTGAGCAACAACAGCTAGATGGTACAGCAAACCAAAATGCACAGTCGCAAGCGGTCACTTCAAATAACGATGTACAAAGTAAATTTGCAGCGGTGGAGGGGCCATGAGTACTCGCCTATCCGATACGCTAACAATTGGAGGTAAACCAGTAACGAGCATCGTTACTAAAAGCGTACAACTTGATATAGCCAGCACTGGTCGCGCAAAGTTTGAAATAGTGACAGAGCAAGCGCCCAGCGGATTAGTCGAACTGCATTTAGGTTACACGCTAGATAATATGGTCCCGTACTTTCTCGGCGTTATCGAATCAAAACACCAAGCAAACGGCCGTTGGTATTTAACTTGTCGCGAATTACTTGGCGCATTAAGTTTCACTGCCCCCCTTGCAGTTCGCCATGCAACAATCAAAGCTGTGCTTGATGAATTGGCAAAGCTCGGTGTTGAATTTGTGACACCTGAAAACGCCGGCTATTTAAATAAAACGATACCCGCGTTTTATCATAGCGGCACAGGTATTGAAGCGCTAAAGCAAATAGGCAAAGCATGGGGCATTAGTGATTTTATATTTCAACAACGCCCCGATAGCAAAATATTTGTCGGCAGTTGGCACGACTCCCGCTGGCCGTTTGCAGCAATAAACGATTTTCCAGAGCATACAATAACAGCCCAAAGCTCAACAACCGGTGAGTTGATCGCCATTCCAAAATTAAGACCAGGCATAAAGCTAAACGGGCGTCATATTACCGAAGTAACTTTAATCAATAACAGGATGCACATACGATGGTCAAACAAGCCATTAAACGCCTAATACAGCGCTACTTTCCAGAGTTAAACGAGCGTAAACACCTGCCGCAACTTGCACGTATCGAAAAAATATACGACCTACCAAGTGACGGCGCAGCAATTAGTACCTCATTTAGACCATTAAAAGCGGCCGACGTACAGCTATTAAACCCGCTCACAAATGAGCCATTACTCGTGCCTGTATTTGAGCAAGTAACACTCGGCACAGGGCAAGCATCCGATCACGGTTTGTTGAACGAACCTATGCCAGGCATGCAGTGTTTAATACAATACATCGATGGCCTAAACAGCCATCCCGTCATCACCAACTTATTACCATGGCAAAGCTTAGTGCCCGAGCACAAACGCAGCGACATAACACTGCAGCAAAACAACCGCAGCAAACTACAAGGCCGCGACGGGAACTGGCACACCACAACCGACGGCGACATAACCCAAACCAGCGACACGAGCAAAACAGCAGCACGCAAAAGCGAACAAAACTATCACCAACGCACCTGCAGCATAGACAGCCACGACATTGCAAAAATAGATGGCAATCAAATCAACGAAGTCATGGGCGCATTAAAAACCGTGGTCGGCGAAAAAGCCTTAATAATTGCACTTGAAGGGTTATTGCTAGGCAGTAAAAAGCAGGTAGATATTGAAGCCACCGAAAACATGAACCTAACAACGCTAAAAACGCTACACGCCAAAGCAACCGAACTAGCAAAGGTCGAAGGAAAAACAGTTTGGTTGGGTGACAGCTCAATAAACGTGGCTAAAGTGCTCCTTGACTTAATAAGCCTGGTAAAAGACATAAATCAAAGTTTAGAAACTCACGGTCATAAAGATCAGGGAGCAGGGCCACCAATTACATCAGCAGAATTTACAGGGCATAAATCAACAGCAAGTGATTTGAAAAGTATATTAAAGCCAATTGTGGCTAATTAATTTTTAGTGCTGAATTTAAATTTTTCTTTGACTGTTTCATCATAGAGTGATGTGTATTCAAACTCTAGAGTCAATTTGGATGTTATTTCGCTCTCAATCTCGTTTTTACTTTGTTGACTTGTTCTGTCATCAAACTGTAATTCCAATATAATTATTGTTTCGCCTTGAGCTATATAACTATTTTGTTTTTGTGTAGAGGTAATTGGTGGTTTTTTGTATGCACAATACGCCCGAAATTTTTCATTAATTATTGTTTCGAAGTCTTCGTATTCGATGAGTTCATCATCATAAAAAAACTTAAATTCATCTACTTTTGCTGGACCTAAACCTTTGTTGGTTATTGAAAATGTAAAGGTTTCTACATGAAGGTTAATATTACTGCATATTGCAGGTCTGACAGATAGCTCATTGTGCCGTTTATTTGACTTTGATTGCTGCCAAGTAAAGTAGATCGCAACTATCGCTATAAGTGTTGAAATTAAGGGTAAGGCGAACTTTAGAATTAGATCCATAATCGTGCAATCTCATATTAGAGCGGAGAATAAGAGTTGTGTATATATATGTGTATAAAATATTTTGAATGTTTATTTTATTTGTTTTAAATCAGATGCTTGATGTCATTATCTCATAGTCGTGCCAATAGATTGTTGCTTGATTTTGCTCTTGATATGCCATGCTGAAAACCCTGAGTAGTTAACTTAAAAGCGCCTAAATACGCGCCAAGTTACTAAAATAATGAATTATTTAGATTATGGCATATGGGCGAGGGAGTTTATAGGTTTGGGTGAGAAATGATGTTCACGGAACTTTGGAATAATACGTCAAGCTTGAGTTTTGTTCCCATATTGCATTTAGTTACCAAAATGACACTATTTAAGCAGGAGTATTAAAATCATTTTAAAGGAATAAATTTAGCATGCCTTCTAATACAAAAGAGTACGTAACCGTTCAATAGTTAGAGCAAGACCTTCTCACCGTGACTGGTAATCCCTCAATTGCTAAAAACCAAGCTACTCAATATGCTATTTACTATCGAGGCGAAATTATTGATTCAGCACGTTATAAAAAAGGGCTTATAAGTAAAGATGACTTAATACTTAGTAGGCATGTACGGTGGGAGCATAATAAGCGGCACAGTATTAAACTAAGTAGAAATATGATTGCAGCAGGTAGGGAAAGAGGTGAAAATATGGCGGCTCACCATATAGTCGCTTGGGACGATCCCCGAGCTTCAAAGGCTAGGCTTAGACTCGCAGGCTTTGGAATCGATATTGACCATGAAGCAAATGGAGTATTTTTTCCTAGATTTGCTAAACATACTCCAATGGATGCAATGCCTAAGGCTGAAGCACATACAAAAACCCACACAAGCGAATATTTCTTAAACGTATAAGCTTTACTTACCGATACTATAGCTGAAGGTTTAGGGCGCACAGGTGTAATAGAGTTACTTAGAGATATTGGCGACGAATTACAAAGCGGTGATTTCCCACTACATGAAGAATTATCAAATATGATACCAAGGTAATTAAATGAAAGAATTTAATAAAGTTTATGCTGTTAGCGTTGATGCTGGTGAATATTTGCTGTTACAAGAAACAATGTTCGAGCAGTCAATACAGTTAACAAGCAACGATATTTATACTTTTAACGGCAACTCAAAAGGTGATGACTGGCGTGTTGTAGATGTTGATTGGTTAATAGTCGAAGGTGAAACTCCTACTAATAAACCCGATGTAGCAGGCTGGGGAGCAATGGCTTTCGTAATTCCAGCACCTTTAAAAGGTATGTTTGAGCCAACACTTAGAGAATGCTGTGAATTTTTACCACTAAATCTTAATGGTGAAGAATGGTTCGCGTTAAATATTCTAGAGCAACAAGACGCAATTAACCAAGAGCACACAGAGTTGAACATGAAGAATGGTCGTGTAAATAGAATCAGGCGCTTTAAAAAACTCGCTTTAAGCAAAAATGCTATAAAACACGGTGGGTTGTTTAAAGTGAAAGGAGCTGGAATATTTACCTTTTGTACGGATGAAGAAGGGGGCTTATATGACTTGGTTAAAAGCCATAATTTAAAAGGCCTAAAATTTACAGAAGTTAATGCAATGTAAATACGCTATCCCAAAACTAGCGGGCTGTTATGATTGCTGATTAGTTTACTTCTTAAGTAAACTAATCCATTAACCTATTTGGTCCATGTCATTAAAGGTACTTGTATGGTTTTCAGCATCACTGATAACCCAACTAAAAATAAGGTTCTTAAACTTTTGTAAATTAGTAATTTGGCATTAGACTAAAGTCTATAAGTTAATTTTCTTCACTTATTAGGTTTGTTTTAATCGTTTGTCGATTTTGTGTTAATTCTCTAAAGTTCAGTTGTCGGCAACAAGCACGGCTTAACCAACAGGACTACGACCATGAAACTTACTCTTATCAAAACTATCGCTCTTAGCTCACTACTTACATGTTCAGCTGCTGCAATGGCTGAGCAAAGTGATTACAAATTAATGGTTATTGAAACTGCAACAGCGCCACAGCCACTTGAGCAATCATTTAATAGCTGCGCACTGAATGTTAAGTCAAAAAATTACGCTGAGGCTGAAGCAATTTGTACTAAAGCAATTGCGCTTTTAAAAGACGCAGATGGCCCTAAATTTAAAGTACGCCAACTTACGTCATTCGCATTAAGCAACCGTGGTGTTGCACGTTTAAAAGCGAACAACGACACTGCTGGCCTTGCTGATTTATACGAAGCAAACCAAATGTCTACAAGTACAATGGTATCGCACAACTTAACTCGCGCTAAAGAAGAGCTTTCTTTATAAGCACTTTATAAACGCTTTTATAAAGTGCTTACCAAAAGCATGTTATAAAATAGCGAGAGTAAAAAAACCCATGTTAGGTTAATTCCTAACATGGGTTTTTTTGTTTTATTTAACGCGTGAGTTAATACTTTAAATACGTTAACAGAGTAGGGTGTGTATTTATAATTAATATTTTGGGTATGCTTGTTTAGGCTACACGAATATAATGCGAGATAACCGTATAAAAATAATAACCCTTCTGCTTTGCTTATTTTGAGCAAGGCATCATTAAATAAATATTGAGATTTAAACCATGGCACCAGGAACCAGCCTAAGCGTACTTGAAATAAGTGCGATATTTTTATCAATTACCGCGTTACTCACCTATGTAAACCATCGCTTTATTGGCTTGCCAACAACCATTGGCGTTATGGTTATTTCGATGCTTTTATCTATCGGCGCTATATTTTTGGGCTTTTTAGGGTTTGATGATCTTATAGATTACGAAGTGAGCTTGCTAGATCAGTTAGATTTTACTGAAGTTTTGCTCGATGGCATGCTCTCTATGCTGCTGTTTGCTGGGGCGCTGCATGTAAATGTTAGCGATTTAAGGCGCTATAAATTACCAATAGGTATTTTGGCCTGTGTTGGTACGTTGCTATCTACGGTTATTATTGCTGGTGCACTTTATTTAGTTCTTCCTTTGCTTGGTTTTGATTTAGCGTTTATTTGGTGTTTACTGTTTGGCGCATTAATTTCGCCAACCGATCCGATTGCGGTAATGGGAATTTTACAATCTGCGGGTGCGCCTAAAAGTATTGAAACCGTGATTGCGGGTGAATCGTTGTTTAACGACGGTATTGGCGTAGTTATTTTTGTGCTTTTATTGGGTGTTTTATCAAGTGGTGATATTCCTACAACTTATTATGTAGCGCACACGCTGGCGGTTGAAGCTGGTGGCGGTATTGTTTTTGGTTTGGTATTAGGTGGTATTTTATATTACTTACTTAAAAGTATTGATAGTTACCAAGAAGAAGTACTACTTACTTTAGCGGGCGTTATTGGTGGTTATGCACTGGCTAGCCATTGGCATTTGTCGGGCCCACTCGCAATGGTAATGATGGGGCTAATGGTGGGTAATCATGGTCGCAGTATGGCTATGAGCGACAAAACACGCCATTACGTTGATTTATTTTGGGAGCTGATTGACGAAATTTTAAATGCCATTTTATTTGTACTCATAGGGCTTGAAGTCGTCATGATTGCATTTTCGAGTAATTTGTTTATTGCTGGTGGCTTAACAATTTTAATAGCGTTAATGGCACGTTTAATTGTTGTGGGTATAACAACCACTACATTTAATAAGCAATTAGAGTTGCCATCTGGTGCGTGGAAAGTTTTAACCTGGGGTGGCTTGCGTGGTGGTATTTCGGTTGCACTGGTATTGCAACTACCTGATGGGAACGAGCGCGATATTTTGTTGGCTCTTACTTATGCGGTTGTGGTGTTTTCTATTTTAATTCAGGGTTTGAGTATTGGTAAAGTAGCCAAAACTATCCGTTAAATATAATTTTTTAAAAAGCGTGTGAAATAGCTGTATTTCACACGCTTTTTATTTTTCTTATAAGAAAAGGGTAATTAAAACGTAAAGCTGAGCTGCACACCGCTGTAAATATGTTCTTGTGCTTCCCAGTAGTCGCCATCTATTTGGCGCGCACGGGTAAATACTTCTATTTTAAATGGCTTAAAGTGATAACCCGCACCTATACCTGCGTAGCCATCTATGTCGTTGTTCGATTTTTCTATTTGGTAGGTGTTATCGCCTCTATCGTTTTTAAAGGCGAGTTCGAACAGATCTAAGCCAAGCTCGGCGTATATAAAAAAGTCATTAAAATAACCAAGCTTCATGCCATTGTCCCACGTTATAAATTCTTCTTGCTCGCCTTGTTTATTATCGATTACTGCCGCGCCAATTGCGCTGGTAAAAACAACACCAAAGTTACTGTAATTTTGTTTGACCATCATTTCTACACCCGCAGATGTAATGCTGCTATCGCCATTAAATTCTGATTTTATAAACATACCGGTGTTAGGCATGTCATTACCGAGCAAAAGCCTTGCGTTAACATTTTGGCTAAATGATAAAAGCGTGCTTAATAAAACAAAAAGAGAAAGTATGTGTTTCAAAAAAGTTAACCCATTAATGATGAAAAGTTACCAGAGCTGTAATTATAAATACATGACTTAGTATTGCATGTAATTAAATGTATAAATTTGTTTGATAGTTACTCAGCTATGCCAAAGTAAGGTGTTTAAAATAAAACCAACTAAAAAAAAGCATAAATAATTATATACATTTTAAAACGTAAAGTAGCGATTTTAGGCACGACTGTTGGTGCGTAAGTTGTTTAAATATATAGAAAAAGTTTAAACGTATTAGACTAAGGTCTATAGGTTAATTTTCTTCACTTATTAGGTTTGTTTTAATCGTTTGTCGGAGTTGTGTTAATTCTCTAAAGTTCAGTTGTCGGCAACAAGTACGACTTAACTTACAGGAAATTAATCATGAAATTTACACTTATCAAAACTATCGCTCTTAGCTCACTATTAACATGTTCAGCTGCTGCAATGGCTGATCAAAGTGATTACAAATTAATGGTTATTGAAACTGCAACAGCGCCACAGCCACTTGAGCAATCATTTAATAGCTGCGCACTAAATGTTAAGTCAAAAAATTACGCTGAGGCTGAAGCAATTTGTACTAAAGCAATCGCACTTTTAAAAGACGCAGATGGCCCTAAATTTAAAGTACGCCAACTTACGTCATTCGCATTAAGCAACCGTGGTGTTGCACGCTTAAAAGCGCATAACGATACAGCTGCACTTGCTGATTTATACGAAGCATCAAAATTGTCTAACAGCTCAATGGTATCGCACAACTTATCTCGCGCTAAAGAAGAATTATCTCTATAAGGTCTTTTTATAAAGTGCTTACTAAAGCATAATATAAAATAGCGAGAGTAAAAAAGCCGATATTGGGTTAAACCCCAACATCGGCTTTTTTGTGTTTATTAACTTTGTATTGTGTTATACCAATTCGCAATAATACATAATCATTTTGCGGGGCTAAACGTGTCGCTACCTGCGTTAAAAAATTCTCATTTAGAACAACCAAATAGCGAATTTTTTGCCTAGCTATCAACACGTTTTTCCATCCTCAAAATAGATCACTTAATTAAGCGAATTGGTATTATTAAAAAATAAAAAAATGTATTTTGCTATTTATTGTTTAGTGATTTTCATGGTTTTTAACTAATTGTAATTACTAAGTATTTTTACAGGTGTTAGACTAAAGTCTATAGGTTAGATTTATTCACTTATTAGGTTTGTTTTTATCGTTTGTGGTAATTGAGCTAACACTCTAAAGTTTAGTTGTCGGCAACAAGTACGACTTAATTAATTAGGAATATAATCATGAAATTTACACTTTTAAAAACCATCGCTCTTGGCTCATTATTAACTTGCTCAGCTGCTGCAATGGCTAATCAAGGTGATTATAAATTAATGGTTATTGAAGACTCTGTAACTGCAGCACCCGCATTTGAAAAATCATTTAATAGCTGTGCTTTAAATGTTGAAGCAAGAAACTACGAAGAAGCAGAAGCTATTTGTACACAAGCTATTGCATTGCTTAAGCAAAGCCATGGTCCGCGTTTAAAAGTACGTGAACTTACATCGTTTGCATTAAGTAACCGTGGTGTAGCACGTATTAAGGCTCAAAAAGACACTGCTGGTATTTCTGATTTATATGAAGCGGTTCAAATTTCTAAAAACTCACTTGTAACACATAACTTAACTCGCGCTAAGAAAGAGTTATCTTTATAAGAATGCTTGTATAAAGCGCTTATAATTTAGCGAGAGTATAAAAGCCCATATTAGGTAGCACCTAATATGGGCTTTTTTGTATGTTTGAATAACCGTAGTTACCTATAAACACACTTCTTTTAATAAAACAGTTTTACTGAATAATAGTGTTTTTAAAGGTGATTTTTAGAGCCTTACGTTACTAATTTATATTGGTAAGTACTTGTTACCTAAAACATAGATCTATAAATATAGAAACATAGGTAAAAATATAGTTTTTTAGCATGATTTAACTGTGCAGTAAAACGGGATTGTTTTATTTAAACTGTTGTTTTTAAATGATAATAAAACCTAATGTCTTTGACTTTAGTCTGTTTTTATTTAAAAATCGAAGTAATATATATTTTATAGCATTGACGCCACGTGGATGCTAATCACTGTTTTGTGATGAATAGCTAGATATGACTTTTGTTTTATTTTTAGTCCCACCTCAATATTACTAAAAATTAAACAGGGAATAGAGTAGTTATTAACTTGCGCAATAAAAATAAAAAGCGCAAATAAAGGGATTTAAAAATGCAATTTAAACTAAAAAAAATAGCTGCCTTGTTATTCGGGGTGGGTATTAGCCTTTCTGTATTTGCCGAAGATATAGAGCTATACGTAAACCATAATGTTGAAACCGACGAAAAACCACGTGTAATCATTGTTTTTGATACATCTGGAAGTATGAAAAACTTTTTACCCAACGGTATTAGAAAAGTAGATGCCGGCATCAGTGCAATGAGTCAGTTGGTTACTGATAATAGCTCTATCGATTTTGGTTTGATGCGTTTTAAAAATGATAATGGCGGCTATATTATGGCAGGTCTTGGATCTCCCCATTCTACAATTTTAAGCCAAATTCACAGTTTACCAGCGGCTGGTAGTACCCCAGTTACAGAAACCCTATGGGAAGCCTACTTGTATCTAACAGGTCAGAAAGTGTACTACGGACAAAACTCAAATGAGCGGGATTTTTCTGCTGAAACTGGTTCGCTATATTACGACAATAACTCTCGATACATATCACCATTTACCCAAGCAGTTGGTGCCGATGTACGTTGTGATAATTCAATCAATTTAATTTTGATGACTGACGGTGATCCTCAAAGTGATACTAACCGAAACGATGATATCAAATCATTATACAAATCTACTTTTGGCTCAAATCCTTCTAAAACAAGTAATAGTTATCTAGCCGCTTTAGCTCAGATAATACATGGTACAAGAGATGTTGAAGTTGACTTGTACGATACTACGCCAGAGGTTGCTGATACCGGACGCGTTTTTACTATCGGTTTTGGTAGTGGCATGAGTACAAATGGTAAAAAGTTATTAGAAAAAACCGCTTTATTGGGCGGCGGCGAGTACTTACATGCAGATACATCAACTGAACTTTCTGAAGCGCTTAATAATACAATATCGAAAATACGCGAAGTTAACGATAGTTTTTCATCACCTACGGTAGCAAGTAATAATGTTGACCAAACACGTAGCCGAGAGTCAATTTACTTTGCGATGTTTTACCCAGAAACAGGCGCACGTTGGAGCGGGAATTTAAAAAAGCTAAAAGTGTCAGGCGCAAATATAGTCGATTCAACTGATCAAATAGCCCTTGATGAAAATGGGTTAATTGATGAGAAGGCGCGAACATTTTGGCTGCCAACTAATAAGCCTGCAGATGGGAATTTAGTAGCCCAGGGTGGCGTAAATTTACTTTTATCAACTTTAGACCCTGATAGCCGTAAAATCTACATAGATAAAACGGGCAGTATTATTGATTTTACTTTTGATAAAGTACAAACCATTTTAAATTTAGCGACAGGTACAGTTACCGATCTTGCCCCTGATTTGATTCCTAATATCGGGCTAACTTTACAGGAGAGTGATATTAGCTGGGCACGAGGGGTTGATGTTGACAATGAAGATGGTGATAACTCATCAGTAGATCAGCGAATCAATATTTTTGGCGACCCTTTGCATTCAAAGCCGGTATCTATAGATTACGGCGATGGAAGTATTCACATACTTGTTGGTACTAATGCCGGCTTTTTACATATGTTTGAAGACAAAGGTGATACTGTTGAAGAAAAGTGGGCTTTTACACCTGCAGCCTTATTAAAAAACATTCCTGCTTTGCGTAGTAATCTTGCAAATACAAAAGTGTATGGCATGGATGGGCCTATAAGTGTGTTCTTTAATAATAAAGGCTCAAATAGCGAAGGGTTAAACGATGGTGTTATTAGAGCAAGTGATGGTGATGAAGTGTGGGCATTTGCAGGTATGCGCAGAGGCGGTCAAAATTACTACGCGCTTGATATAAGTGATCCTAACGAACCTAAAAAATTATGGAATAAGCCTATTGTTGGTGGCTCAGAAGAATTTAAATATTTAGCGCAAACATGGTCTAAGCCTCAAATTGCATACATTAAAGCCTTTGGTGAGGATCCATTGCTAATATTTGGCGCAGGCTACGATACAAACAAAGATAATGCGATTAGAACAACAGATGAAACCGGACTAGGTATCTACATTGTTAATGCTAAAACTGGCGAAAAGGTATGGGCGCTGACTCCAGATGAACATGGTTTTACCGGAGAGCACAGTATTGCAGCGGATGTAACTACGCTTGACTCAGATTACGACGGGTATATCGACCGAATTTATGCAACAGATACTGGCGGTAATATTTGGCGAGTAGATATTCCTAGTGAAGATGAAGGTGATATTACTCATTTTAAACTTGCAGAGCTTGGCAGTACATTAGCGTCGCAAGACAGACGTTTTTTTTACAAACCATTAGTTGCTAGAACGCTGTTTAGTAAAGTTACTAAAACCAATTATGGTGGTGAAATGATCACCACCCGTTTAGATACCCCGTACGACGCAATAGTTATAGGTAGCGGAAATCGTTCAAACCCACTTGCTACTAATGAGCAAGATCAGTTGTATATGATCCGTGATGAAAACACCCTAACAAAAATATTTACTGAATTTCCAGCCCCAATAGTGCCAGATGATTTAATGAAAATGAATGAAGACCCATTTGGTAACGCACTTGATGACGTTGATAAATTTGTTAATCTTGAAGTTAAGTTAGCCGAATTTAAAGGGTGGCGATACGAATTAGGGACGGGTGAAAAGTCTCTTGCTGCAGCAACAGTCGTTGGTGGGGTTGCGTACTTTACTTCCTTTACGCCTGCATCTTCATCATCAACGCAAAACCAATGTTCGTTAACGGGTGGCGGTGGTTCGCTTTATGCCTTTCATTTGCATTATGGAACGAAGGTTTATGACGATGTGAAATTTGCAACAAGTAATGATGTACCAGATACACCGAAACTATTTTTTGGGGAAGGCCCGTCGTGTGCAGATAATGATACGGATGGTAAGTGCGATTGGGATGATGCAACGGATGTAACGCAAGTTAGTCAGTTTTATTTAATAGGCCCTGGGGTTAAAGGTTCTGATAAGCCGATAAAAGCTATTGAAATACTTGGGCCAAATTTAAATGTTGAAGGTGGAAAAGTTAAGCTAGTAAATGGCGCTGAACCAATTGGTTTTGGCTTTAAAACCCAACAAACATATATTTATAAACGCGAAGAAAACGATACTCAGGCACTTTAAAAAACATAATGCAATAAACATAAGCCACCTTAGTTAGATGGCTTTTCAATTTTAAGAGCAAATCAAAAATGCTAATGGTTTGCTTATATAATTGGTTTAGAGTTTTCGAAGGGCTCTAAACCAACCCATGTATAATACACATTCATTTACAAAATACTGCCTATCACTCAAGCCCTTTAGATTGGGTGCCTGTAGTCCATATTGGTTAATAATAGCTGGCATTTGTTATATTTAATTAACAAATGTAAGAGCTAAATATAACATGCTGTGTCACTATATAGGTACAGGGCATGTTAACTTATTGCCATCCCCCCATAAAAATTCAATAAATTTCTGTTGTTTAAATTTATACCAACCTGCATAAATCTTTGAGTAATTTAACAAATTAAATTGCACTATAACGTCGTTAAAATTTTATTTAGAACAACTAGATACAAAAATTTTTGCCTCGTTCTAGCATAATTTTCTTAACGTTAACTAGATCCCATATATAAGCAGATTGGCATTACTTATTTTGTATTAAAGTAATTTATAACAATATGATTTTTAATAATAATTAAAGTGCAAAAAAGGAAGTCTTTGTATGTTTTTTAAAAAAAGTCAGTTAGCTATTTCATTAGCGTTTACGCTAGGCCTTGTTGGATGTGGTGGCGGTGATAAAGCGGCCGTTGTAGAGCCAGTTGTAGCTAAGCCAGATCCTATAAAAGTAGATCACGTAGAAGTTAACACTATCTCTCTTACAGGAAAGGTTATTGATGGTTATGTATCTGGTGCAATAGTATGGCTGGATATTGATGGCGATGGTACTTTTGACGAGCAATCAGAACCTTCTGTAGTCTCTGAAGAATCGGGTAATTATAGTTTTAATTTTACAGAAGAGCAGGCGCTGTGTGTGCCGTATTCAACTATGTATGTTGATGTACCTGTTGGCGCAATTGACGAGGATTTAGGAGAGGTAACACAAGCGTATCAAATGTCATTTCCGCCCTCAATTGAGGCTTTAACTGATGAAGACATTCGAAATATATCACCTTTAACAACCGTTATTTGGGAGCAATTGAGCCTTCAATTACAAAAAGTTGGTAGCAATAATTTAAGTTGTGATGCACTCAAAGAAAATACTGAGTTACTTGCAAATCTTCAAAGCGAAATAACAAATGTTATGCAAAACTTGGTAGCGCATTATAATTTGTCGACTGAACAAATGTACTCAGATTTTATTGCCAATAGTGACAGTGATGCTTACGACAGAGCACAGGCGATTGTTAAAGGACTAAAAGCTGCCTATAAATTCAAGCAAGAGCTAGATGCTCAGTTTCCTGATGCAGAAGAAGTAAGAGCAGTGATTTACCAAGACACAGCAAAAGATGCAGAGTATGGGTTTGAAAATGCATGGTACCGCGACAAAGTTATTTTTGGAGGCGCTGAGCTTATTTATGAGCAAGTAAAGCTTCAAAATACAGACGAACTCGACAAAATTGACGTTATTTTGTCTCGATTGGATTCAACAGATACGCCTTGGGGCGAAGAATCATTAAATGGAAAATTAACAGTTAGGGACGATGTTTACATTAACGCCGATCGTACTTACCGATGCTCTAGCATTGAGAACGTTAGTTTTGAGCAAAGCAATGTGCTTTATGGCGTTGATAATACAAGCCCATCGGTTAACTTTCCTACAGCAGATGAATGCGTTAGTGCTAATTTAGATACACCGTTCGAGCGAGGTTTTAGCATTAGCTATACTGAGTCAGGATCGTTTTATCAAACTGACTTTGCCTTTAGAGAAGAAAATGCCGATTTTCAAACATTATCTAATTGGGTAAATGTTAAAGACAAAGCTGCTGATTTAGAAACTCAAGATTTAGTTACTGTACTCGCTGCTATGCCCTATAAGTTTGATGACGAAACATCTATTGATGCTAGCTTTTGGCGTAAATACAAAACCACAGATAACGTACGTATTACGAAAACAATTGAAGGGAAATGGTTTAGAGATACCCGCCAAGAAGATGGAACAATGCTGCATGAGTGCGGTGAAAATGGTGTTGATTGGGTGCAATGCGAATAATTTAAAAAGCACTTTAATAAATATTAGTTTAATGCCTGTCAGTTAATAACTGACATGCATTTTTTTGTTCAAAAAAGCTTACTTTTACGTGCAGTTTTATTATATACCTGCTGAACTTTATTTTTAATCTGTTTTTTACTCGGGTTTACTGTAAAATTACTGGGTTAACATTTGTTAAGCAGTGCTTACAATTGTTATTGCTCGTTAAGTATTTAAACTAATTTAAGTAGAGCTTATGATTTTTTATATTATTGGGTTAAGTTTACTGGTTATTATTTTATGCGTTGCACTTTATGTAATTTACAGCAACGTACATAAAAGCCGGGTAAGAAAATCCAAGGAATACAACGTACTGTTTGATAAAGACACGATAGTGGATGATTTAATCACTCAACTAACAGAAAAAAATCAAACACAAGAAAACCAAGATAAAACAGCAAAAGGTAAAGAAGAAATCCTTGCAACATTTGTTGAGTTACATCGCTCTGGTAGCTTTTGCGCACATTTGAGTGAACAGGAAATTATTTACTTTGTTAAAAAGAAATTAAACATGGAGAGTAGTAAAAATGGATAGCGAAAAAGCAGTCCCAGCAGTAAAAAGTGGCTCATTTATGAGTCGATTTGGTCGTCGTAATGTAATTGTTGTTTCATCAATTGTTGTTGTATTAGCGGTAATTGCAACGCTGACATCGCAAGTTGTTTCATGGAATGAAGCTGATGAGCGTTTAGTCCATCAATCGGCTTTTACAGGTAACTTAACCGTAATAAATCAAGCCGGCCCTTATTTAAAAGCGTTTGGTACTACATCGGCTTATAAAAAAGTAATTTCGATTAATTTTACGGGTGACGCAGGCGCAACAGCAAGCGCAATTGTACCGCTAATACCCATTCGATTTTTAGATACGACAACGGGTGGCGCACGCGGTGTTTCTCGTTTTAGATTGCCAGGCAATGTACCAGCAGCAGAATCGGGTGCTTTACGTGGTTTACTTAAAATACACGAAGAGTTTGGCTCACAAGAAACGCTAATATCTAATTTATTAATGCGTGCTACCACTGAAAATGTAAAAGCATCGGCGCGTATGATGTCGGTAGAGCAACATTACTCTGGTGGTAATGGTCAATTGAGCCAAGATTTTGCTGATCAATTAACCAACGGTATTTTTGTTACTGAACAAATTATTAGTACGGGTGAGCGCGATAAATCTGACGATTTAGGTAATTTAAGTAAACAGCAGCGCGTCACTATTAATATTAAAATGGACGATGAAGGTAATACACTGCGCAATGCACCTATTTTAGGCGCTTATGGTATTACAGTAGTTGATGCCAGCATTATTGATATTGACTACGAAAGCAAAGTAAACGCTCGCCTTGAGGCGCAAAAGCAAGCAGCTGCAGATGAAGCGCTAGCGCGTCAAAATCTTAAAAAAGCTGAGCAACAAGCACGAACTGAAGTGGCTTTAGGTGAACAAGCAATTGCTAAGCAACGTGCTGAATCTGAAAAACTGAAAATTAAAGAGCAAATTGATGCTGAGCGAATTAAGGCAAATGCCATTATTTCTGCACAGCAACGTGTTGCTGTAAAAGCGGAACTTGCAAAAGAGCAAGAAGAGATTTTAAAACAACAACGCCTAGAAGCATTAGGTATGGACGTTTTAGCTGAGGCTCGTTTAAGAGCTAAGTCTGCGGCACTTGATCCTAAGTATGTATTTGATGAAACGCTAAAAGCAGAAGTTAAAATTCAGACTGCTTTATTTACAAGTTTAGGTAATAGCCGTTTAGTGCCTGAAATTGTAATAGGCGGGAGCCAAGGCGAGCAAAGTAATGGCTCTGAATTTATGCGCTTATTAGCCGCTGATGCAGCACTAAGTCTTAAAAAACGTTTAGAAAAAGATAAAAAATAAACAATAGTTAAGTATTGTACAAACAATAAAAACGTTGGCTGAATCGCATTGGCCAACGTTTTTTATTGCGTAAATTTTGTTATTGTATGGTGCGGCTTAGCTTGTGAAAACAAGCTTTTTAAATTATGAAATAAAAGAGTGAGCAGTACTTATGGACTCCAGCAGTAATCAGTTTATTTTAGATTTAGGGCAAGAGCATATTACCATCCAGCGGCGTTATGAAGCGCTGGGTGCATTTAACGATTTTTTAATTGCCGTGTGGTTTTTAATTGGTAGTTTTTTCTTTTTAAATGACTCATTAGTAGAAAGTGGCACATGGTTGTTTATAGCGGGCAGTGCTCAATTACTTATAAAGCCTGTTTTAAAGTTGATCAGCTTAGTACATGTTAGTCGGGTATTTCATTCAAATAAAACAGCATAAATACGACTCATGATGAGTTCAGTTATTATGGCTAATAATTTACCAGTATAAGTTATTTAAATATCAAGGATAGAGCAGTGAAAGTACTTAAGTGGATTGCAATTGGAATAGCTACTTTATTAATTATAGGCTTACTAATTCCCGAAAAAATAATGATTCCGGTACAAGGTGCTACACCTAAAGATTGGAACCATAATACATTTTGGTATGAGCCTTGGGGCAGATCGGGTGTGCACAAAGGAATTGATATTTTTGGCATAAAGAACACTCCAGTAGTTGCCTCAACAAACGGGATTGTTATATTTGCAGGTGAATTAACTCGTGGTGGTAAAGTGGTTGCGGTGCTTGGGCCTAAATGGCGTATACATTATTTTGCACATTTAAATGACTACTCGGTAAGTGCTGGTGATGTTGTAAGCATAAACAGTCAAATTGGCTTGCTGGGCGATACCGGAAATGCCGCGGGGAAGCAGCCTCATGTACATTATTCTATTTTATCGTTAGTGCCCATGCCATGGCTTTATACAACACAAAGCCAAGGCTGGAAAAAGATGTTTTTTTTGAGTCCGCACGACAATTTAAAAACTACTTAGCCTGCAACTGGGGTTTTACCCGCGCGAATATTTTTAATGCTTTTAATAAACATATAAATGCAGGTAGTGATTAAACAGCCTGCTAAATAAAACACAATACCGTTTGATGCATCAGATAAATTGGCAGCAAGCATAGGGCCAAATACCGAACCAATACTGTAACTTAAAAGCATAACCTCAGTTGCTGAGACTATTTTTGCCATTGGCAATGAGTCGCACGCAAGTGTTATAGCAATCGGGTAAAGTGCAAAGCTGCACGCGCCTAGTATTAAGTAGCTCACTATTAATCCTGCTAAAGTGTTTGCTTGTAATATACCTACAGCACCGGCTGCGCCTACTAAACAAAACATACCCATCAGTAAGCTTTTTTCAAGCCGAGTAGATAAGTAGCTCACAAGCGGCTGCACGACCATGCCGCCTAAAATAATAACCGCCATAAGTGTCCCTGTGTACTGAGCTTGATCAGTCTGTGCTGCAATATAAACAGGCATTAAGCCGTAAATAGGGCCCAGTAATAAGCCTGATGCTAAGCATCCAAGCATAGCTGGGTGGCTTAGTGATTTTATTTCTTTTAGTGGTAGTTTTTCAAGATGTTGTTTTTCTGGCTGACCTTTAGTTATTAATAAAGGCGCTAAAATAGCTAAAAATAATAACGAGGCTACAAATAAATAAGGCGTTGAACCTTCGGTGCCAAGCGGCCCTATAGCAAGTTGACCAACCGCGCTGCCCCCATAAAGAGAGGTCATGTACAAGCCCAAACGTTTTGCACGCGACTTTGCGGTATTGGTCATTAATAACCAAGACTCAACAACGACAAATACACCGGCAACAGCAACACCTGCTACAAATCGTGCAATTAACCAGTTAACGGTATTTGATAGTGCAAGTTGTGCAAGCACGCTGACTATTAATAAGCTTAAAAATAATATAAATGCGAAGCGATGACCAATTTTTACCACAATGCGCTCTATTGTGGTTGCGCCAATAAGTAAGCCAAAGTAAAAAATGCTCGCAAGCCAAGGCGCTAGGTTTTCATCGAGTTTGAATGCGGGTAACGACAGTGGAATAAGGCTCATTAAAAAGCCGGATGCGATAGCAAAAAACGACAGCCCGATAACAGGCGCTAAAGGGTTGTTAGAAGTGCTTGTGGCGGCTAATTCTGCCATGTGTGTTTATCGACTCATCAAGGTAAATAACCACTGTTTTAAAGTTTTAGAGGTTACTTTAATAATAAAATTTGCGCGAATTTAGAGCCAAATTAAAAATAAGTAAAGTGATATTTTATTAAACAATATAAATATATTTTAAAACGATCGTTTTGGTAAATTATCGGATCGATTATGCTTTTTATTGTAGTGTTTTTATGTAGATATTGTTTTATATTTGTGAGTATTTATTAGTGTTAAACCCTATGTAAAATAGGGTTCAACAGTTTTTAAAGTGATAAAATTAACATTTATTTATTTGTTTATTGCATTGCTAGTGCAAGGTGGTGATATAAACCAATACCAACAATCACATTAAACGGGAAAGTTACACCGAGAGAGCTCAGCATAGCAAGACCAATATCGGCTTTAGGAATTGCCGCTTTTATTGCTGCGGGTGCGGCTATGTAAGAGGCGCTGGCTACTAAACTTCCCAATATAACTACCGAGCCTAATTCTAAATTTAAAAGTGTGCCTACTGCTGTGCCAATCGTACCTAAAAATAGCGGGGTGACAATAGCAAATACCGCGAGCTTCCAATGTTCCCAGGGGAAAGGGCGAAGAGTTTGCGCGGCTACTAAACCCATTTCTAGTAAAAATAATGCAAGTACAACTTTAAAGCTACTGGTTAAAAGGCTCGTTACTTGGCTACCTTGCACCGTGCCGTACATCATACCTATTACGACACCACCGATAAGCAAAATGACACTTTTGTTCGTAAGAGTTTCGTGCCAAAGCGCTTTTAACGATGGTTCACTTTTTTGGCTGTTTTGTTTATCAAGTTTTCGGTAAAGCAATAAACCAACAATGATTGCAGGGAGTTCTAACATCACTAAATACAGGGTTACTTCTGCACCCACTACCAATTTAGCCGATTCGGCATAGGCAAGCGCTACAGCAAATGTCCCCGCACTTACTGAACCATAATGCGCGGCAATGCTGGCACTATTAGCAACAGAGAGTTTAATCACGTATTTTAAAATAGGGTAAAGCATCAGTGGTATAAGTGCGCCAAGTAGCATTACTGATCCCATTTCGGGCAGTAGTTGCCAGCTTAAGTTACCGTGTAGCACCATACCGCCTTTTAAGCCGATGGTTAACATGAGCAATAAGCTTAATGTGTCGTAGGTGGCTTTTGGAATGGCCAAGTCAGAGCGTAAAATACCCGCGACTAATCCTAAAATAAAAAACATAACAACAATATCTGGCACAGGCTTTCCTTACTAGGTGGTAAATTAAGTGGCGCTATTGTAGATAAAATTTTGTATAGTAAATAATAAAATAAATGCGAGTTATGTATAGATAAATATCTATAGCTTATTTATTAAGTGCAGTTTGTTAGGTTTATGAGGTAGGTATGGATTTACGACATATATCGTTTAGGTTGCTCGAAGTATTTATGAGCGTAGTTAAAACGGGTTCAATAAGCGAAACCGCAAGGCGCTTACACCTAACACAGCCAACGGTATCGCTACAAATAAAGCGATTACAAGAAGCGGTAGGTGAGCCGTTATTACTTATGCAACAGCAAAAGCTACACGTAACCGATGCCGGGCTTGAGCTATTTAAAACCTGCCAACAGGTATTTGGTCATTTTGAAGACTACCAAGATTTTTTAACCGAACTTAATGGTGGATCGCGCGGACGTTGTAAAATTGCCATGGTTAATACGGCGCAATATATTTTACCAAAATTACTTGGCCCCTATAGTAATTTACATCCCCACGTTGAACTTCCGCTTGAGATTGGCAACAGGGCAGAGGTGCTTGATAGGTTTGAGCGAGGAGAGGACGATATTTATGTATTTAGCCACCCGCCGTCGCTTGAGAGCGCACAAGCTGCGCGCTTTTTGCATAATCCACTTGAATTTATAGTGCCACTAAACCACCCGCTAGCTCACGTAAAAGCCGTTAAATTAACTGATTTAATGCAGTATCGCTTTTTACTCCGAGAAAATGGCTCAGCGACCCGTATGTTATTTGAAAGCGAGTTACAAAGCCGAGGCTTAGTGCTGAGCGATAGCGTACAAATGGCGAGTAATGAAGCAATACGTGTCGCGGTTGCATCGGGGATGGGCATTGCGGTTTTATCACGCCATGTACTTGCAACAGACGATACAAGTTTTAAAATTTTAAACGTAACCGATACCCATTTAGCGAGTCATTGGTATTTTGTAATGCGAACAGATAGGCACATATCGCATGCTGCACGTAACTTTTTAAAGTTTGCGCAGCAGCACGTAGAGCAATATTTAGGTACACAGTGGGTGCGTAATGAGTTACATAACTTAGATTTAAACTAGATTTAACTTAGGTTTAAAGTTAATTAATGTCGGGTGTTGAGTCTCTTAAAATAAGCTTTGGCTGAAACACGTGCTTTACTGTTATGCCGCTTTTTTTATAAATGTCTTTAAGTACTAAGTTAGCCGCAGCTCGGCCCATTTCGGGAACTGGGTTATCTATTGTAGTAAGCGTTGGGTAGAGGTAATTGGTAAAAATTACGTTATCGAACCCAATAATGGCTAAATCTTTTGGTAGGTTAAAACCGTGTTCGCGGGCGTATTTCATAGCACCCGATGCCATTTCGTCATTGGCACATACAAGAGCAGTTATTTGCGCTTTATTTTGAATAAAATGCCTTAAGCCGTCGCTGCCACCAGTTTCTTTAAAGTCACCTACATAATATAAGTTTTCGTCAAAGGTGATGTTGTATTCTGCTAGTGCTTGTTTGTGACCTTTTAAACGATTTGACGCATCTTCTTTAAACTGCGGGCCTGCTATGTACGCAATGTTTTTATGACCTTTGTTGATCATGGCTTTAGTGGCTAAGTAGCCGCCCATTACGTTGTCGAGGCTAATGCAGTTTTCTTCAATTTCTTTAACGTAGCGGCTCATTAAGTAAATAGGGGTTTTGCCCTTACTTAACTCAATTAGATACTCGTTTGATACCGCTTCTACGTGGGCAATAATAGCGTCGCAATTACGGCCTATTAAAAATTCAAAGCCGCTTTTTTCTTTTTTCTCGTCACTGTGCCCAGGCGTAATAATAACGTGTTTACCCGCAATACGAAGGTGCTCTTCAATGGCTGACATCATTTGACCAAAAAACGGACCATCCAACTCCGAAACTAAAATACCGACGCTGTTTGTAGTGCTAGAGGCTAAAGAGCGTGCAATAGAACTTGGCTGATAGCCTAGCTCTTTCATTGCTTCTAATACCTTTTTTTTAGTTTTTTTGCTTACGTAGTCGTTGTCGTTAAGTACCCTTGAAACAGTTGATAAAGACACACCTGCCATTTCTGATACTTGATAAATTGTCGCCATTGATGTCCTAGCTTATATGTGTTTTTACTCGCGCTTTATAAAATATAAAGCGCGAAGGCTCATTAAAAGTTAATTTACACATTACTGCGTCTAATTGCTAAGTCTTCTGTTATTTTTTGCGTCATTGCTGAGGTAAGCGGATAAATAAGCATCAATGCGGCGCCTAAAAAAGCAAATGCGGCAGGTATCCAACTCATAAGTAACTGCATGCCAGGTAGAGCTTGGGTAATTGTTAGCTCATCCATGCCGTTATAACCGTAGCCTGCAAGTACCACTAATACTAATGCACCTGCAAAACCACCACCGGTTTTTTGCACAAACGTACCCGCAGAATAAATAAGCCCTGTTGCGCGGCGTTTATTTTTCCACTCTGAGTAATCGGCTGAATCGCCAAGCATACTAAAGAACAATGTCGGCATCATGGCGGCAAAAAATTCAGCAGCGCAACCAAAGGTAAATACTGCAACTAGGTTATCGCTAGGTACCCAGTAAAATGCAGTAGTGAGTAACCCGCTTAGCATTAATGATGCAATAAAGAGGTTTCGTTTACCCATTATTTCGGCCAGTTTACCTGTGGCAAGTGCGCCTAATATAGATACAACCAATAAGGCAATAAAGTATTGCCCAGCCATGAGTTCATTAGCTACGTGGTATTTAAAGTAATATGCAATTACGCCGTATTTTATGCCATTAAACATCATGGTTAAAAAACCAATGCCGAGTAACACCAACCAAGGTTTGTTGGTCAGCAGATCAACCATGTCGCGCTGTGAACCTGTTAGGCTTTGCTTATCTTTATTGAGTAATTTTTTAATAACGAATGTCATTGCTGCCATAACAAGGGCAAAAAATACGCCGCTGTATAAATCGCGGTAATAAAAAAACAAGGTAGTAGCAAGCAAAGGTAGGATTATAAATGGCAAGCTTTTGGTCAAATCAAATAACTCTGATTTTAAATTGCCTTCATTTGAGGCGTGCGGTGTTACACGCTCTTTAGTGGTCGCAAACGTTATAATCATTAAAATAATAAGTAAGCTGGCAAATAAGTACATAGTAAGCTGATAGCCTTTAGCGTTGTCGCCGCCACCAAAAAAAGCTACTAGCTCAGGTAAAAAACCCATAACCAATAAACCACCAGTAAACGCACCTGCAAACCTAAAACCAGAGAGCTTTGTGCGCTCTGTATCGTCTGGTGTCATAACGCCCATAAGTGCCGAGTAGGGTACGTTACTTACAGTGTAAGCAAGCGTTAAACCAATGTAGGTTACGTAGGCATAAATAAGTTTGTTGGTAGTGCTAAAGTCGGGGGTAGTAAAACACAACACCATAAACAAGCCCAAAAATGGTGCCGAGTAGAGTATCCACGGGCGAAACTTACCAAAGCGCGACTGCGTTCTATCGGCAATCATACCCATAATAATATCGGTTACGCCATCAGATAGCCTTACCACTAAAAACAACATGGCAGCGGCAGCCGCCGATATGCCAAATGTATCGGTGTAAAACACCGCTAAATAAGCAAGCGCGCCGCGCCACACTAAGTTAGCGCCGGCATCGCCCATGGCGTAACCGACTTTTTCGTATAAAGGGAGTTTGTTCACAGTGTGTGTTCTTATTGTTATAAGCCGATAATTTATCGGCTTGTTATGAGTTTAGTGTACGCCTTACCGCTGGCTTTAACAGTTCGTTTTTGTGTGTTGTAGTCTACGTGTACTATTCCAAAACGTTTTAAATATCCTTCAGCCCATTCAAAGTTATCCATTAAGCTCCAAGCAAAGTAGCCATCTACTTTTACGCCTTGCTCAGCTGCGTTATGTAGGGCATTTAAATGCTCGTGGTAATATTCAATACGGTCGTTATCGTTCACTTCACCGTCTTTAAATTCGTCAGCCATGGCTGCGCCATTTTCGGTAATATAAATAGGCGGTAGGGTGTATTTTTCGTTTAACGATACAAGTAACTCTGTAAGTGCTTTAGGATAAATTTCCCAGCCTATATCGGTCATTGGTGCTTTATGTGGCAGCTCATGGTAAAAGTCGGTTTCGCTTGCTTGATAATGCATGCGGGTATAAAAGTTAACCCCTAGGTAATCTAGTGGTTGAGCAATTATTTCCATATCGCCATCCAAAATATCAGGGCGGTGGGCTTTAGGTAATTGCGAAATGATATCTGGGTACTTACCTTGCATTACAGGCTGCATGTACCATTGGTTTATGTAGTCATCAGCAAATGCAGTCGCTTTTAAATCTTCTTCGCATTGGGTAACTGAGTAACAAGGCGTAAAGTTAAGTACAATACCGTTTAGTGTATTTGGGCTGTTTTTAGCAAGTACTTGCATAGCCAATCCGTGGCCCAGTAATAAGTGATGCGCAGCTTTACGACCAAACTCGCGACCTACAATACCCGGCGCATGTACGCCTATTTCGTAACCTAAGTAAGAGCTACAAAACGGCTCGTTTAAGGTGGCGTACGAGTGTACGCGGTCACCAAATGCTTTTGTAATTAAATCTGTGTAATGCGCAAATTCGTAAGCGGTGTTACGGTTTAGCCAACCACCTTCATCTTCAATGTGTTGTGGTAAGTCCCAGTGGTACAGCGTTACAAAAGCTTTAATGTTACGACGTTTTAATTCATCTAAAATGTCGGTGTAAAATTTAACACCTGTCGGGTTTAGGTGGCCATTTTTAGTCATTACGCGCGGCCATGAAATAGAAAGTCTGTAAGCGTCTACACCTAATGACTCAATTAAGTTTATATCGTCTTTCCAGCGAGTGTAGTGCTCGCAAGCGATATCGCCATTTGAATTATCGACTATTTTGCCTTCTTTACTGCAAAAGGTATCCCAAATACATGGCAAGCGATCGGTTGCGCCGCCTTCAATTTGAAATGAGGCCGTAGCTACACCATAGGTAAAATTTTTGGCTAAAAGGGGTGAGCCACTAGGTAAAGATAATTGTTTCATTAAGAGAAAACCTCTGCTTCTTTTTTGGTAAAGGTTGCTTTGTATATAGCGTGTATTAAATCTAATATTGGAAGCGCTTCCATATTTAATTTGATTAATCACTAAGGATGGTATTTAATAACTTTAAGGAAGCGCTTCCATATTTAGGTTAGTGGCTATTGCTAAGTAGGTCAATAGTTAAATTTAAATAACAAATAGGTGCTGCACAAAAACACACTGACACAACACAGGGCTATAAAAATGAAAAAAAGCTTAAACACTTATAGGTTACGAATGCTACCTATTTTAATAGGCGGATTATGCGTTCTAAGTGCGTGTAATAAACAAGAAGCTAACGCTAATAATAACGAAAGCGCAGTGGCCAAAAATGCTGAGCATGAGCAAGGTGATTTATCACTTTGGCCAACGCTTAAAAGCAAAGTAGTGAAAACGCCTGAAATTGAAAATACGATTGCACAATATTTAAAAACAATGACGCTTGAGCAAAAAGTAGCGCAGATGATCCAACCTGAAATCCGCGATATAACCGCTGCCGACATGCGCAAATATGGCTTTGGTTCGTATTTAAATGGCGGTGGCTCGTTCCCGAATGCTAATAAGCATGCAACGCCTGCCGATTGGATAACACTTGCTGAAAGTATGTATCAGGCATCGGTTGATGACTCAATTGATGGCAGTAAAATTCCAACTATGTGGGGCACTGATGCGGTACATGGTCATAATAATGTGATTGGCGCGACATTATTTCCGCACAATATTGGTTTAGGTGCTGCTAATAACCCCGCATTAATTGAGCAAATTGCAGCAGCTACGGCAGTAGAAGTAATGGCAACAGGCATAGATTGGGTATTTGCACCAACAGTTGCTGTAGTGCGCGACGACCGATGGGGTAGAACGTACGAAGGCTACTCAGAAGACCCTGCAATTGTACGTGAATATTCAGCCGCAATTGTAAACGGATTACAAGGCAGAGCTGGTGATGACTTTTTAAGTGACAAACGCGTAATTAGCACTGTTAAGCACTTTTTAGGCGATGGTGGCACGGTAGATGGCGACGATCAAGGGGACAACATTGATAGCGAAGAGACGTTATATAACATTCATGCGCAAGGTTATATAGGAGGCTTAACCGCAGGTAGTCAATCGGTTATGGCATCGTTTAATAGCTGGAATGGTAAAAAAAATCACGGCAATAAATACTTACTTACCGATGTACTAAAAACAAAAATGGGTTTTGATGGCTTTGTTGTAGGCGATTGGAACGGGCACGGACAAGTTGCCGGCTGTACAAATGAAAGCTGCCCGCAAGCTGTTAATGCCGGGCTTGATATTTTTATGGTGCCAACGGGTGCTTGGAAACCACTTTATGAAAATACAATTAAACAAGTAAAAGCGGGCACAATAACAATGGCGCGAATAGATGACGCCGTGGCACGTATTTTACGCGTTAAATTACGCGCGGGTTTATTTGATAAACCAAGCCCCGCAAATCGAAAATATTCAGGTAAGTTAGAACTAATAGGTGCACCTGCACATCGCGATATTGCCCGCCAAGCGGTACAAGAGTCGTTAGTACTGCTTAAAAACAACAACCATTTATTACCGCTTAACCCGTCAAGCAACATACTTATAGCAGGCGATGCGGCTGATAACATAGGCAAGCAATCGGGTGGTTGGAGTATTACGTGGCAGGGAACTAATAATCAAAATGCAGATTTCCCTGGAGCAACGTCTATTTATGCCGGATTAAAAGCGCAAATAGACTCTGCTGGCGGCAACGCTATTTTAAGTTCAACGGGTGAATTTAATACCAAACCCGATGTAGCCATTGTTGTATTTGGTGAAGAACCATATGCAGAGGGGCATGGCGATAAAGACAACCTTGAGTTTGAACGTAACAATAAACGCTCTCTTAAAATATTAAAAACATTAAAGCAGCAAAATATACCGGTTGTTTCTGTGTTTATATCGGGCAGACCAATGTGGGTTAACAGCGAGCTAAACGCGTCAGATGCATTTGTAGCAGCATGGCTTCCTGGCACTGAAGGACAAGGCATTGCAGATGTTTTATTAGCGGATGCGAGTGGGCAGATACAGTACGACTTTAAAGGTAAGTTGTCGTTCTCATGGCCTAAATCGCCACTGCAAACCGCAGTAAATAAGGGCGATGCTGATTACTCACCATTATTACCCTATGGCTTTGGTTTAACGTATAAAGATGAAAGTACGCTTGCCAATAATCTAAATGAAGACTCAGGTGTTGATATTAGTAACCTTGCGCCGCTATCTATATTTAATGGCAGCTTTAAAACACCGTGGCGTTTGTTTTTAAATTCAAACAGCGAGCAGCACCAAGTAGCAAGTAATAGTGTAAAGCTTGGCGGCATTACTTATCGCACTGAAGACAAAGCGATTCAAGAAGATGCGATGCAATTTAATTTTGATGGTACGGCAGCCAGCTACATCGAAATTAATAGTAACTTTACCGAAGACAAAGTGGCCTACATTGAAGCAAATTCGGCCCTTAGTTTTAGCTATAAAGTAAACCAAATACCTAGCTCGCATACATACCTTGCAATGAAGTGCGAACAAGGTTGTGGTGGCGAGCTTGATATTACTAATGAGCTTGAAAATGCTGATTTAAATACATGGCAAACCATGAGTATAGATTTAACCTGTTTTGCTAAAAAGGGCGTTGATTTTGCCAGAGTAACCAGCCCTTTTATTATTAAAACAGCAGGAGAGCTTAGCGTTTCAGTTGCAGATATTAGCTTTGAGCCACAAAGCGCTAAAAGCGCCGTGGTTAAGTGTGAATAATAAAACCTAAAGTTGTTGTGTGTAACCAAAACCCTGAGGGCATGTTGATCTTTGTGGATTGAAATTTGTTCAATCTAGGGGCAATTTAATCGCGGCGAGAGGTTTGTAACCTAGTGGGCTAAGTAAAAACCGAGCAACAAAGAGTAAACTGCCCCTAGGCAGAACCCTACGGGCAGCGCATGTTTGGCATTTATGCTACGTTATCGCCTATTTGTGGGGAATAACCACACTACATAGGCTCTGCCTTGCCTAAAAACCAAACATACTGCTGCAAATTCAACCACCAAAGAACAACACGCCCTAATAAGGGTTTTTTATGCTGGGCAATATTGTTTTAAAAACTCATGGTGAGGCGGTAATTGGCTAACGCGCTGTTCTATTTGCTGTTTAATACCGTGTAAAAAACGGGTGAGTTCTTCATCGCTCATCATGCTGGCTATTAAGTGATGTTGATTAGGCTCAATACCTTGACCAAGCATAACTTGCACCCACGAATCGACTCTAAAAATGTCGCCATCGTCTAAAAATACACGGCCAGTTTGCTTAAACAAATCAATTTTATGCTGAAGTGTTTTTGGCACCTCCATCGCACTACAGTGTTGCCAAAACTCGCTGTCATCGCGATTAGTTACTTTGTAGTGCAGCACAATAAAGTCGCGAATATTTTCAATTTCGCTTTTAAGCTGTTTGTTGTATTCGTCAATGGCGTGATTGGTAATGCCATTAAACGGAAATAAACGCATAAAGCGAATAATACCCGACATAATTAAGTGAATGCTGGTGGACTCAAGTGGTTCAACAAAACCGCTAGCAAGGCCAAGCGCTAGGCAGTTTTTGTTCCAGCCTTTTAAGCGACGCCCTGTTTTAAATTTAATAATACGCGGCTCTGTAAGCGCCTCGCCCTCAATGTTATTTAATAGTAGCGCTTTGGCTTGTTCGTCATCCATATATTGGCTGCAATAAACTAATCCGTTACCTACACGGTTTTGCAGCGGTATACGCCATTGCCAGCCGCTTTTGTGGGCAATAGATCGGGTAAGTGGCAATACGGTATCGCTGGTGGATTTTGTTTGCACGGCAATGGCGCTGTTACACGGTAATAAGTGCGACCAGTCTTCGTAGCCAGTATGCAATGCTTGCTCTATTAATAAGCCTCTAAAGCCGGTGCAATCAATAAAAAAGTCGCCATTAATATACTCGCCACTATTTAAAGTTAATGACTCTATATGGCCTGTTTTAGTGTTTTTTACTACTTTTTGTATTTTGCCTTCAATACGTTTTACACCTAACGGCTCTGAAAATTCACGTAAAAACTGCGCGTAACGCGTGGCATCCATATGGTAGGCATAGTTAATGGGGTTTTGCTGATTAAACGCAAATTTACCGGCTTTAGCCGCTTGCAGCTCGTAGCAGTAATCGCCAAATGGGTTGTTTATTCCAAGTGCTTTTCCTTGCAGCCAAAAGTGATGAAATTCACCCGCCCAACATTCTTTGCCCGTTGCGCCAAATGAGTGAATATAATGCGTGTTTTCATCGCCCCAGTTTTCAAAGCTAATACCTAATTTAAAACTAGCTTGAGTGGCTTTCATAAATGCTTGCTCGTTTATACCCAGCAATTTATGAAATGTACGAATAGGCGGAATTGTTGCTTCGCCAACACCTACAGTGGCAATATCGTCAGATTCAACAAGGGTTATGTTTATATTGTTGCCAACTAATTTAGCAAGTGCTGCTGCAGCCATCCAACCTGCAGTGCCGCCCCCAGCAATTACTACGTTTTTAACAGCGTTTGTTTTAGTCATTATGTGGCTGCCCATTATTTGATAAAAGATGATTTAAAAGCGCGCGATTACTTGGTAGTCCGTTTAAACACTGCGCTATTTTTTCGCGGTTTTGCTGATAATAGTAATCCCCTACACGTGGGTCGTTAAATGCATTTTGTGCAGATACTGTTTGTGTATTAAAGCCCATGCCATATAAAACGTATTGGTAACTGCTTGATGAAAACACTTCTTCGTTTTCAATAAAATCAAAGCGGCTAGGGGGCTGAAACTGCCAAAGTTTAAGTAAGTTTTGCAGGCGCTTGGGCGCGGTATTTAAATTACTAATATCTTGCCAATAAGGAGTGTCGTCGCGCTCGCTTAGCACATAATGAAGCTTTAAAAATTCAGTAACGCGCTGCCAACGCGTGCTAAAACGATCATTAAAACGCGTTTCAAGCTGGCTCATGTGTGTGCGGTTTTGCGGGAGTTGTTCGCTTATCATGCTAATTGAAAGCTCAACCATGGCAAGTGCTGACGCTTCAAGTGGCTCTAAAAAGCCAGCTGACATACCCACGGCAACACAGTTTTTAATCCAAAATTTTTGCCTGTAGCCGGGGCTGAATTTTAATACGCGGTAGTTAAGTTGCTCAGCTTGTTGCTCACTGGTACTTTTAGCTATGTAGCTTTTTAGAGTATTTGTTGCGCTTTCATCACTTTGATATTTACTACTAAATACATAACCTGTGCCACGGCGCGTTGGTAGGGCTATATCCCAAATCCAACCGTTACTTTGCGCAGTAGAAAGCGTTGCAGAGGCGATTGGCTGATTGATGTGTGCATTAGGTACTTGCGCTGCAACAGCGCTGTTATTAAATAAAATATGATCTTGCGCTATAAACTCACTATTAAAATGCTCACCAATTAAACGAGCACGAGAGCCTGAGCAATCTATAAATAAATCACCTGTTATATCGCCATTATTATTTGTTTTTAATGAGGCAATATAGCCATGCTCGTCGTTAATAACCTCGGTTACATCGTCAGTAACATGTGTAACGTTTAGGTTTTTAACGCAGTGATTTTTTAAAAAATCAGCAAATTTACCCGCATCTAAATGATAGCCATAGTTGGTGACTGCTGCGTATTCGGGTATTTGTAATTGCTTTGGCGCAAGGGCTGCTTGGCATACAAAGCTTTGCATATTAACAATGTCGGCAAATTTTTGGTTAGGTGCAATGCGTTGCCAGCTGGCGTGTAAATTGGTTTGCTCATAGCCTTGTGGATTCATAAAAGGGTGATAGTAGTTTTCTCCCTCGCTGAGGTTGCGCCAATTTATAAATTTAGAACCTTGCTTAAACGACGCGTCGCACTGGGTTATAAAATCAATTTCTTTAATGCCAATACGTTGCAGCGTGTTACGCATTGACGGCCACGTACCTTCGCCCACGCCCAATATAGGCACATTTGCCGACTCCACTAACGTTACACTAAGGTGCGGGTGTTCGGCGGCTAATAAACCTGCACTTAGCCAACCGGCAGTGCCACCACCTAAAACGACTATTTTTGTTATTGATTTGGTCATGAGTTAACACCCTAAAATTGATAACAATTAAACTAGCATTAATACTGTTTTAAATACAAAAAAGCCGCTAGTAAAAACTAACGGCTTTACTTTGTATTACCTTTAGAAGTTGTAACGCATACCAATATTGTAACGTGCGCCTAGCTGTTGTAGGTTCCACAATTGAACTGAAGTACGGCCATGTTCGCGGCTGTTTTGCTCAGTTATGTTAAGGCCTTCAACAAAAAACGAGAGTTGCTCGCTGTAGTTGTACGCAACATTAAAGTCGATTTGATAATATTCTTCAGTAAAGCCTGGCTCATTAACGTATCGAGCTGCGCTATTTAAAAACTTATCACGCCAGTTGTAAGCAATACGCGCTTGAAAATCATCGTTTTCGTACATTGCAATAAAGTTAGCTGTATCACTTAAACCTACCAATGCAAACTGTGTAGTAGTAGGGTCGGCGTTTACATCAAAGTCTATGTCGCCATTAACAGTGGTGTAGTTTGCTTGCACACCAAAACCGCTTTCACCAAAAAAGTGCTGAAAGGCAACTTCAAAACCATCAATAGTGGCATTTTTATTGTTGGTAGGTACTTGCGCTGTAAATTCTAGTAGTGGGTCATCGCTGTTAGCAATTACATCGTAAGCGGCTTCAAACTCTTCGTAGGTCATAGAGTCAAAATCAACGTTATTTTCTGTTGCGGCAACCATTTGAAATAAGTTTGAATCGGTTAGGGCAAGTCCGCGAGATTCTAGTTCAGCAATCGCAGCTTGTGCGCGAGGGCCAGCTGTTGCATCGCGTAATCCGTAGTAGTTTTGCGTCATTGGTGTTAAACCAATAAAGTTTTCGATGTCTTTAGTGTAGTAACCTACCGACACATAACTTGTTTCTGCAAAGTACCACTCAGCCGATACATCAATATTGTCTGATTCAAGCGGCACTAAGCCAGGGTTACCCGTTGACGCTGTAGCCGGTGAAGAACCCGCTAAAAGAGTAGGGGCACCCGGTACACCAACAGTCGCTGCTGAACTTAAGTTGTCGTAAGTTGGGCGAGCAATTGTAGTGCTATAAGAAAAACGCGCTTTTACGTTTTCGATTACTTCAATGTCAAAGTCAAAGCTTGGTAAAAAGTGATCGTAGCTAGATTTAAGGGTGAAATCTTCTTTATCTGAGCCAAAACGAACGTTAAAGTCGTTATTACCTTCCCACGCTACTGCGTTAGGTAAGTCGATATTAGCCGTTGAGGTAATGTCGGTAGACTCTTGGCGCGCGCCAATAACAATGTTGTATGGCATATCGCCAATGTAACCGTTGTAAGTAAATTGCACAAACGCTGCAGTTATATCTTCTTCAATGGTGCGGTTAGTTGCAAATGCGCCATCGGCTGCAAAGTTAAATCCGTATTCTTCACCTGCCCAGTAACCAATTTGCGATGCGCTGCCGGTATAACCTTGGTTGTACGAACCCGATGTATCGTAGTCGTCAAACTCAGCTAAAAAGTTTGTTGGGTTTAGGTAGCCATCAGGTAGTTCGCCTGGGTTTTCTATACCCCAGTTACCCATTGTATTACGTGTAAGTGATTGCAGTGAATGGCTTTCCATAGAGCGAGACTCTATACCAAAGTCAATTGCGCCGTTTTCAATTTCGTATTTACCATGGATTCTAAATTCCGTGATTTCAGACTCTTGGCGAGCAAAGTTAGAATCTAAAATAGACGTACCCACATCAGAGGCATCTAACGTGTTATTACAATTTAGGTTGTCTCGGCGACAATCATCAAAATCGATACTCATTGATGGCAGTTCGCGGCTAAAATCAACTTCTTGTGCGTTAACTACGTTTGCGCCCAAGCCTGCGTTTACCCAGCTGCCGTAAGGTGCATCTGGTTTGCTAGTGGCTTTTGAATTGTGCGCATCAAACATAAAGCTCAACTCAGAGTTAAAGTAGTACTCAACGTTTAAACCAATAGAGTCGTTTTGGTTAACTTGGTTTAGCTCTTGAAACGCTAAGCCTAAATCGCGTGTTTGCTGATCGCGACGTTCTTCTCGGTAATAAATAGGGGTTTTTACCGTGTTATCGTCAAACGTTAGCGCGCTTTTGTAGTTATCCATCCATATTGATTGCTCAGCACGGGCTTCGAATAAATCTTGCTTAGAATACGTGTAATCAAGCGTGGCTGTTAAATCGTCAATTGGGCTGTATTGCAGCGTTAATTGCGCGTTTGTACGCGTACGTTCTCTGTCGGCAATGGTGTAGCGCAAATCTGATGGCATTGAATAAAGCTGACCAACAGCGGGTGCATTAGTTAAAACAATATCGTCTGCTGCTTGTGGGATTGTGCCGTCAAAAGCAGATGTATTCCATTGATTTACAAACGCACCTGTTGATGAGCTATCGCGCTGTTGCATGCTTGCAGTTAACGAGGCGCCAAATTTAGCTTCACTGTCGGTCCAGCTAATTAAGCCCGAAAGCTCTGGTGTTATGTCATCACCAACGCGGTTTGTTGAGTCGTGTAATGCTTTTACACCAATGCTTGAAACAAAGCCTGGGTTATCAAGTGGGCGAGCGGTATTAATATTAATTGTTGCGCCAATACCACCTGATGCAATACTTGCTTTACCCGTTTTATATACTTCAACCGATTTAACGCTATCAGATGCTAAATTTGCAAAATCAAAAGCACGAGAGCTGGGTGTACCGCCGCCTGAAGGCAATGAAGCTGCCGGCATAGTTCGACCGTTTAGGGTTACCATATTGTAGTCGGGGCCAAAACCACGAACTGTTACTTTAGAGCCTTCACCATTTGAGCGATCAATCGACACACCCGTAATACGCTGTAGCGACTCTGCTAAGTTGGTATCTGGGAATTTACCAATATCTTCAGCTGATATAGCATCTACAACGCCTGCAGCGTCGCGTTTTAAACGAGTAGACTCTTTAATACTACTTTTAAAACCAGTAACTTGAATTACTTCAACATCTGTATTTGCTTCTTGTGCATATACAGGTAAAGAGATTGATGCGCCTAAAATCAGAGATAGGCTGGTTGCTATCTTTGTTTTTCTTACAATATGGTTAGACATTCGGTTTCCCTCGCGCTTTTATCATTATTATTAACAGCTTGTATGGGGCTGTTATTGTGTAATTGTAAACATTGTCAAATGTGTGGAAGCGCTTCCAGAAAAGCCTATTTAATTTATCTTTGTGGAAGCGCTTCCAGAAATGCTAGTTTAAATTTTAAATAGGGTCAACTATTGTTTTAATAAAATGAGACTAAATTGTTTTCAAAATGTGTGTTTTTTAGATTTAAATCATAAATTACAGTTGGTTATGAAAAGCCATTCAAAAACAGTGCTGTAACAACATTTTATTATAAGAAACCCGATTACTGATTCATTTAGTTATTTAGACACTTTATGGTGTTTCAACATCAGCTTTTACTACAGGCTAAAATTAATAGGTAGAGCGTTGGTGACTAAACCTAGGCACCTAAAACAGAGGGTGTCTCATTTTATAAATTGGTCATTAAAAAATCAGAGGTTGTTTAAAAAATCGTTAATTAAATCACTAAAAAGTAACGTAGTTTTTGCAGAAGATGGTTTAAAAATAAACTTATAAAGTATTACGCATAAGAGTGTTGCGGGTCACTAGTTTTATCGCTATTTTAAAGGCTCTCTCATAGATGGATTTTATTATGCGCATTAAATTTTTAGCGAGCTTTTATTCTTTCTTCTTGTTTGCACTGTTTGGTTGTGACGACCAAAGTATGGCAATGCAAGATAGCCCTCAGCTAAATAATAATGCAAGTAACTTACCCACTAATAAAGTAAACACACCTCCTGTAGCTCAAAAAAACGAACCCGCTTTAGTCGTCGGTATGCTAGCTACGCACTGTAAAAGTAATGAAGCAGCCTACATTAACGCAAAAATGCATAAAGTTGTGCGCAACCCAGATGAAAATACAGCTTACAAGTTAGAGCCTACCGAGAAGGTACTTTCTGTTTGTGTTGCAAAAGATGACTCATCGCTTAGTTATCGATTTGGTCGTATTAATGACATAGGGCTTGAAAAAGAAGCTTCACCAGATACACCATTTGGTAGTTACTACAGGCAAATAGGGCGTATTGGCCAGAGTATTTTATTTTTTAGTAACGGCGAATATCATTATTATATTATTAACTCAGGCGGCATGGGTAGCGGTGTAACCGTTAATGTTTATAAAAACGATACATTAATTTCTGAACTGTTTTCGGGTAATGATCCTTACGATGACTTTGTTATAGCAACCGATTTAAATTTCCCTAAAAAATTAGTTATCGAAAAACAGCCATTTAATAAGCAAATGCAGTAAATAATGACTCCTCAGCAGCAAAACGTTATAGAGCAAGGGCATTGGTTTAAAAGCCGCAGCGCTTATTTAAAAAGCTTTTTATTAACGCAGGGCAAAACGCTCTCGCTAAAGGCTCAGCAATCATTATTTTTGCGAGGTGATAAGCACGACGGAATTTATGCCGTACTTAGCGGCGTGGTGCGTATTAGTGGCGTAAGTAACGAAGGCAAAGAAGCCGTATTGAGCTTTATTGATTCATCACTGTGGTTTGGCGAAGTTACTTTGTTTGATGGTGGCCTGCGCACTCACGATGTATATGCACAAACTGATGTTGTGCTTTTTTACGTGCCCCAACGTGCGCTTGAACAGCTATTAAATGAACAACCACAATATTGGCAAGAATTTGGATTATTACTGGCGCAAAAATTACGCCTTATGTTTACCTCAATGGAAGATCACGCATTATTAAGCGCTGAGCAAAAAGTATGCAATCGACTTTTAATGCTTAGCGAACATACAGAGCACTTAACACCGCTTGTTTTATCTCAGCAGCAACTTGCTGATATGACCTACCTAACGCGCCAAACTATTAATCAAATACTGCAACAGCTTGTTAGCTTACAAGCTATTAGTTTGGGGTATCAACGCATAACTGTTTTAGATAAACAAAAGTTACAGGCCCGTGCTACACAAGCTTAAATAGAGGCTGCTTTATTTAGTTGGAACCAAAATTGCTACATAACATGTAATGCAACAATGGATTTGAGCTAATGACTACAATAACCTTTAAAAATCAATATAGTAATTATAACTCTCCAACAGTAAATAAAGCGGCAGGTTTAAGCGAAGTTGCGGCAACTAATGTCCTCCCTAATGAAAAACCAAATGATGTTAAAGGCATAAGCTCAACGCCTAAAGATCAAACGTTTTTAGAAAGTGCCCAAGAAGCGCTGGTGTATCAGCGCTTAGGTGTAAACAAAAACAAAATAGACGAGCTAAAAGCGACAATAGAAGAGCTCATTAAAGAACAGCAAAGTGAGGGCGCAGACCCTAGCGCAATTGCTGATAAAATAGAGGAACTTCAAAAAATGCTCGAGCAAGAGTATCAAAAAGGGCGCGAGCGAACGGATATGAAAGGTGAGCATGAGCCGGGTAAAATAATTTCTGCATTTGTTTAATTTACAAAATGTCGGATACCTGACATTGTTGTTGTGTCTACTTTTGCTAAAGTAAGTTTTATATATAAAAATAAAGGCAAAACAATGAAAACACTTCAACAGCAGCTTGGTAAATATGGTTTATATCATCGCTCTAAACGTAATGTACTAACGCATTTTTTTGGTATTCCGCTCATTGTATTTGCAGCCTTGTGTTTACTAGCACGTATTCAAATACCCCTTGGTAGTGTAGTAATTGATGGCGCACAACTTTTTGTATTAGCGTCGGTTGTTTATTATTTTATGCTGAGCTTTTCGCTTGGCTTTATTATGGCTGTGATATTCACTTTACTCCTTGTTGCTGCTCAGCCCATTGCGGCAATGGCGTTTTGGCCTTGGTTGAGTATTGGCGTAGGTGTATTTGTATTTGGTTGGGTATTACAGTTTATTGGGCACTATTACGAAGGTAAAAAACCGGCGTTTGTAGATGACCTAATTGGCTTAATTATTGGCCCTTTGTACGTAACTGTTGAACTACTATTTTTAATGGGTTTTTACAAAACATTAGAAGATGAAGTAAACGCAATAGCTGGCCCTACAAAGGCGTAAAATATTTTACTAAGTACCTTTATAAAACCTAATAAATAACAATAAAAGGGCAGATAACGCATGCAATATAATAATAAAACCGTGTGGATCACCGGCGCATCATCAGGTATTGGTAAAGAGCTTGCTATACAATTTGCCGAGCTTGGAGCGCGCGTTATTTTATCGGCGCGCAATGTAGATAAACTAAACGATTTAAAAGCAACGCTTAAAGGTGAAGGGCACTTAGTTATACCGCTTGATTTAGCCCAGCCAGAACACGTACTGAGCACAATAACAGCAAAAATGAACGAGCTTCCTGCAATTGATATTTTAATTAATAACGGCGGCGTATCGCAGCGTAGCTTATTTTTAGAAAACGACTTTAACGTGTACCGCCAATTAATGGAGGTTAATTACTTTGGCTTAATTGCACTGACTAAAGCCGTACTACCTACTATGGTGGCAAGGCGCAGTGGCTCAATTGTGTCTATTAGTAGTGTGGCGGGTAAAGTAGGTTCAAAATTTAGAACGGGTTATTCGGGTTCTAAATATGCAGTTGTTGGTTTTATGGATTGCCTACGTGCAGAAGTAGCACAACATAATATTCATTGCTTAACTATTTGCCCTGGCTCTATTAAAACAGCAATTGCGCATAACTCACTAAACGAGCAAGGCATAGCGCAAAGTAAACCAGAAGAGTCGATAGAAAATGGCATGGATGTAAGCGTAGCTGCTACAAAAATGATTCGTGCCATTAGTAATAAAAAAGACGAAGTGATTATTGGCAAAGGTTTAAGTGGTTGGGCGCCTACAATTAAGCGCTTTTTTCCTACTTTGTTTAATCGCATTACTGCAAAAACAAACTATAGGTAGCGTCGTTTATTTCAAAGGCGTAAAATGCCGTAAATTTGATCAATTTAGAAAAGGATTCTAAATGAAGTATTTATGGCTGAGCCTGTTTTTTATTGTATTAATTTGGTCTGGTATTAACCCAAAAGATCAATTTACATGGCTGCTTGAAGTTATCCCCGCAATTATTGGTTTAGTGCTGCTAGCAAGTACCTATAGCCACTTTAAACTTACTCCTATTTTATATACATTTATTTTAGCGCATTGCATTGTGCTGATGATTGGCGGGCATTACACCTACGCCGAAGTCCCTTTTTTCGATAACCTATTTGGTAGCGAGCGTAATAACTACGACAAAGTAGGGCACTTTTTTCAAGGGTTTGTACCTGCACTACTAGCACGCGAAATTTTACTACGCAAAAAGGTAGTAAATGGTCGAGGCTGGTTAATCACTTTTGTTATTTCGGTATGTTTAGCATTTAGCGCCTTTTACGAATTAATAGAATGGTGGGTTGCAGTATTAAGCGGCGAAAACGCAGAAGCATTTTTAGGCACGCAAGGTTACGTGTGGGATACCCAATCAGATATGGGACTGGCGTTATTTGGGGCTATTTGCTCGTTGTTAATGCTTTCAAAAGTACACGACAAACAGCTTAAAAACGTTAAAGATTATTTATAGGCTATAGGAACGTTGAAGACTATATAGAAACGCTTATAAAATATTAATAAAAGACTATTAACTTATGACTGCAAACACTAGTGATTACTCAATTAGCACAGACAAAAGCAAACTTAATTTTAACGTTATTTATAACTTTATTGCTAATAGCTATTGGGCCAAAGGCATACCTAAAAGCGTGATGCAATCAGCTATTGATAACTCAATGTGCTTTGGTGTTTACAGCGCTCATAACGAACAAGTTGGCTTTGCCCGAGTAGTGACCGATAAAGCAACCTTTGCCTATTTAGCCGATGTATTTATTGCCCCGCACTTGCAAGGTAATGGGCTGAGTAAGTTACTTATTAGAACAATAGTAGAGCACCCTGAGCTGCAAGGGCTCAGGCGCTTTTTATTAGCGACTTCTGATGCGCATAGTCTGTACGCGCAATATGGGTTTAAGCCAATAGACAACCCCGCACTGCTAATGCAAATAAATCCTGCAAATGTGTATGGTGATAGTAAGTAGAGAGTACTTTCTAAAGTGGGGTTATTATTTTTATGATTCACTATATAGCTAATTAGTAAGCTGTTTTTTGATGTTATAAACTTTTTGGCGGTAGATATTAATACTCTTTTAAATACGATATTTTTTCTTCATTGATAGAGCATAAGAAAGTACAAATAGAGCCACCCACCAAGCAGCAAATACCCACAATCCAGGCTTAAGTTCACACCATTCTTTAATGTTAATAACACCATATATAAACAAACCTAGAGAGATGAGTGGTAAAATAAATAAGGAGTAAAAAAGATATTTAATAAAGTTTGATAGAAGTTTTTGATACAGTTTATGCTCATTATCAGAGCGAAACTCGATCATTAAAAAAATACATTGTGAAGATATAAGCAAAAGTATTACTTGTAATAAACACCAGCCTAAAGCCGCCAAAATTGCGATCCATTGCATTGTCATTTTCGTTTTCCTTACCTTTTTACTTTAACAGATTGCTATAAAGCTATTGGTATATTTTACCTTTGTGTTTTAACCAACCACCAACTTGATATCCGTAGGGATCTTTATGAGTCCAGTGTACTACGGCCATTTTTTTATTCCACTCATACTCTCTATAAAATTGAACATTATCACTTTTCGAAATCAAATTAATTTTTGGGGCTAGGTCAATGTTATGTGCGATTAAAATAGTAATGCTGAACTTAATTTAAGAATAAACTTTTGATGACGCCAGCCTTTATTATCAACGTTTAATATAGGAATCTTTTCGTCAACGACTGAGCATTAACGGATGAATATCAAGCGTCTTAGCAACCTCCTTTATCAAGACATCGTCTCGTAAGCTTAGTTCGACTGCTTTGATTTTGAAATTAACTGGGTAAAACCGTGTCTTTCTAGCTTGAGTATATCTAGGCATTTTAGTCTCCTCAAAGTGATGAGGAGGTGTCCACTAAAACGGGTGAGGAGCAGTCCTTGTTGATTTGCCTTGTATGGATAATAAACCCATAAATTAATTAATACTTTAACCAAGTTCGGGTAATGTGAGGCCCAAGCTTTGGCTGCAACCAAAGCCTTTTATACAGTAGTTCGATTGATTGAAGGCTCCTCTATTGAGAGACCGATAACAAGAAAGAACGCTGTATAAACTCCAAGCATTAAACTCGGATAGTCAACGGGGCCTCGAGCCCGAATCGCAAGGCAGAGTCAGAGTCAGAGTCAGCTTATTATGAATACACTCAATAATCAAAATGAAATTAACGTCGGTGTCGATACAGGTAAAACTCAACTCGATATTTACATCCGACCGTTAGATATATATTTCACCGTAGAAAACAATGACGGCGGCATTAAACACGCTATAAAAACACTAAAAAAGCACCCAATAACGCGTGTTACTATTGAAGCAACTGGGCGCCTTGAACACCCCTTTATTATGGCGTGTGCTCAAGCGAATATCCCTTTCGTTGTTGCTAATCCCGTTAATATTAAACGTTTCGCAGGCGCTATTGGCCAAAAAGCAAAAACAGATAAACTTGATGCGCAACTCATCGCTCATTTTGGTGAAGCAATAAAGCCACCACTCTCTTCTTTAAAGCCAGAGCAGATGCGCTTGATGAGTGATTTACTTTCTAGAAGAAGGCAGTTAATGGATATGCAAACGATGGAGAAAAATCGTTCACAAATAATGCCAAAAACAATATCATCACTAATAAAACCTATCCTAACGGCATTAAAAAATCAGATTGAAAAAGTAGATTTGAAACTACAAAAACTCATCAAAGAATGTGACGAATATAAGGTC